>JAGGSO010000151.1 GCA_021159055.1 Candidatus Bipolaricaulota bacterium
GGATAGTCCTCCACTATTGGGACCATCATACATTTTGAAGAAAACTTTTGTTGCTATAACTACTTCATCACGTTTAGCGAAGTCTCTTATTGCTCGACCCAATATTTCTTCGCTTATACCAAGTGAGTAGATGTTCGCTGTATCAAAGAAATTGATTCCAAGTTCGAGGGCCCTCTTGATAATCTTTCTGCTTTCTTCTTCATTCAAAACCCATTTGTGGATCCATACGTTGGGATCTCCAAAACTCATACATCCAAGACATATTCTTGATACTTCAAGACCCGAATTACCAAGTCTTACATATTCCACCCTGTCTAATGTAAAAACTAATTTACAAGCAACCTAAAAAGCTTAGGAAACTGAATAAGAGTCTCAATCAAAATTGTTAACTGCATTCCAAGTAACATGTATGTAATCTGCGAAGTCAAAGTCTTTTTATTTACACTCGCTAATTTCACCTTCAACTTTAATCTCTCCACAAACCATTCTATCTCCCATCTTTTCAAGTACATATATCTTCTCAACTCACCTTCCAAATACCTCTTTCCTCCCTTTCCCCTTGGCCTCACATACAAATTGAATCTCTTTTCTTTCATCTTCTCTATCAATTTCATTACCCAATATCCCCTATCTCCAAGTACTATCGATCCTTCTATATCTTCCAACAAATACTCTGCTTCTTTTGCTTCATTGAAACCTCCAATATTGAAACTCAACAATACTTTTGCTTTCGCTTCATACAACATGTGTAATCTTAGGTTCTTCCATTTCAATGCTGTACTATCAATGACAAGCAAAGTTCCAAAGAGTTTCTTCAACTTCTTGCTTAACTTCTTTTTGGATATAAACTTGAGTCTGTAATATACAGTTTGTCTTGAAGGAAGTTTCCCTTTGAATGCTATTTTACCTTCTAAGATATATTGGTAGAGTCTTCTTACTGATTGTATGTTCAACAAATACATCAAGATGAAGAAGATGGAAAAAATATGATCTGGATATTTTC
>JAGGSO010000152.1 GCA_021159055.1 Candidatus Bipolaricaulota bacterium
GCTCGAACTCAGCGACGAGGAAGGTGTGATCCGATGGTCTTGCTGCCTTCCTCGCACCCCGCTCGGTCCTTACGTCAATCGGCTCCATACAGAAGGGAAAGCCTCATAAGTTAACTTCGAGGGGATACCGGGTCTGCTTCAGTAGACTGATCACCTCAGAGAGCGGTAGTCCCTCCTCAGATCTGCATCCGTTTTACTCGCAGTAGTGAGTAAAATAACTCGAGATCTTGAGTATTTGGATGGGTAGCTTGTGAAATCCTGCTTAGGGCCTCCCATGTAGTCGTCGTCCAATCGGGTGACGGGAATCGCCCCTTAGCTCGCTACCCAATGCCGCACTGGTTGTGTGAGAAACTCATTGACAGGTATGCCATCCCCGCCCACGAGCAATTTCCGTGTCGGCTTGAACCGTCTGTCGAACTCCGTCATCCCTGAGAGGTTTTTTCGCACCCGTCCGCTTTTAACCTCGATTGCGACCAAGGATCGCGCCCTCTCCACCACAAAGTCGACTTCTCGGTTGCCCTCTCTCCAGTAGAAGACCTTACACTCGCCCGCGCTCTGTGCGTTGACGAGATGTGCTCCCACAGCCGACTCGACCAATCGACCCCAATAATTGCGGTCGGCCCGTGCATCGGATAGGGTGAGTCCTGATGGAGCGGTCATGAGAGCTGTGTTCATCACCTGAAGCTTCGGACTCGAACCCCGGCGGCGCACTATTCCCTTTGAGTACTTCTGGAGACCTGTGACCATGCCGGCTCCTGCGAGAAGATCGAGGTAGTGAGCGAGTGTCGTGGTATTCCCCGCATCCTGAAGCTGACCGAGCATTTTGTTGTAGGAAAGGATTTGCCCCGAGTAGCTACAGGCGAGTTCGAACAGCCGACGAAGAAGGGCAGGTTTATCGACCCGTGTGAGAAGCAACACATCGCGGGAGATCGTCGTCTCAATAAGGGAATCAAGAATGTATCTGGCCCAGCGGTGAGGGTCTTCGATAAGCGGGGCGGCTCCAGGATAGCCACCGTAGAAGATGTACCGGTCAAGATCCCATCCAAACGCATCTCGCATTTCCGCGTAACTCCAGTGGGGAAGGTAAAGGACCTCGAACCGCCCAGCGAGGCTCTCCGTAAGACCTCGCTGGATGAGCAGTGGCGCCGATCCGAGGAGAATAACCTTGAGCGGACGACCAGCGCCCGTGTCTTCGTCCCACAGTCGTTTGACCGTTTCAGACCAACCGCTGATTTTCTGAATCTCATCGAGGACGAGGACAGCTTCGCTTTCTTTGTTCTGTTCCGTGAGCAGGCGCGCTGCTTCCCACTGCTCCTCCAGCCATGGGCGTCCACGCAACATCGGCTCATCGGCGCTCGCGTATCTATGGACGATGTCCACAGCTGCGAGGACTTGATGCACAAGCGTAGTCTTCCCGACCTGCCGTGGACCGGCGATCACCTGGATGAAGCGCCGCGGCTCGCGGAGTCGCGCTGCGAGAATCTCCCCGGTGGGACGGCGGTAAGGCGGAAGTACTATTTTACTCATGGCCTTGAGTAAAATAACTCAAAGTCTTGAGTAAATCAAGTCGAGGCTTTCTCTTTGCCTCAGCTGGAAGAGACAAGAAAAGCAGCCTGTCCCTTTTTCTTTTTTGAGGAGTAGCTAGAGCTCGAACTCAGCGACGAGGAAGGTGTGGTCGGAGGGTCTCTCCGCTGCTCGCGCCTCACGGTCGATCCACGCCGCTGTCGACCTCTCCGCGAGCGGTTTCGTCGCCCAGATGTGGTCGACCCGCCAGCCGAGGTTGCGCTCGAGCGCGCCGCGCACACGATAGTCCCAGAACGTGTACTGCCCTGGTTCGTCCGGATGATGGCGGCGGAAGACGTCGATGAACCCCCACTCCCTGATCCGCGCGAGCGCCGCCCGGGCTTCGGGATGAAAGTCGACGTGGTTTTTGAGCCGCTTTGGATTGTGGACGTCGATCTCCTCCGGGGCGACGTTCAGATCACCGCACCAGATCAGGGGTTGATCCGGGGAGAAGTTGCGCGCGAAGTAGTCGCGCAGCCGGGAGAGCCATTCGAGTTTGTATGCGAACATCTCCGAGTCGACCGATCTTCCCTGGGGGACGTAGGTGTTGACGATCGGAATCCCGTGTACCGTCGCCCGGATCAGACGCGCCTCGTCACGCGGTTCGGAATCGAGCCCGAACGAGACATCCTCCGGTTCCTCCCGCGCGGCGATCGCCACCCCGGCGTGCGCTGGCTGGCCGCGGAAGACAACGTTGTACCCGACCTCCGTGAACGCCTCTCGCGGGAAGTCAGGATCCTGGACCTTTGTCTCTTGGATACACAAGACGTGCGGCCGGTTACGGGAGAGCCAGTCCTGCACGAGCGGGATCCGACTACGGATCGAATTTGCGTTGTACGTCGCGATCTTGAAAGTCATCGCATTCGAATGGGTTCCTCCTGATCCTGGAGGATGAGGGAAATGGCTTCCGCCAGGCTATTACGAGCCTCTTCCTTCGACCTTCCTTGACCATTGGCTCCGGGGATCTCCGGGCAGTACGCGATGTACCATTCGCCATCACGCTCGATGACCGCCGTAAACTCGTTGTGCATCGCCATCCCTCCTACTCCATTATACATCGGTCGAGTGGTGGCGTGCGTGGATTGAATCCTACCGCACTCCGCCCTCCGGGAACCGGTCCCTGATCCTTTCCCATACCGCGCGTAGCTCTTCCTTGGACAGGGCTGACAGGTCCCTCCAGCTCGGGTCGACGATCTTCTTCCCTTCCGGGACGACGAACGCCTGGAGGAAATAGCGCTTCGCTCCCTGGATCAGCCGGGTCGTCTCCTCGACCTCATTCGGGGTGATCGTCGGGGCGACGGTGGTGCGGAACTCGTAGTCCGGAGCCCGGTCGATGATCAGCCGGATCGTCTCCTTGATTGCATCCGTATCCACGTTCACTCCGGCAAGCTCGGAGTAGCGTTCCTCCGGCCCCTTGACGTCCATCGCCACGTAGTCGACGAGCTTTTCGTCGAACAGTCGGGCGAGCACCCCTGGATTGGAGCCGTTCGTGTCGAGCTTGATCAGGTAGCCGATCCCCTTCACCCGGGCGAGGAACTCCGCCAGATCGGGCTGCAACGTCGGCTCTCCTCCGGTGATCGCCAGGGCGTCGAGGAATCCCTGCCGTTCGCGGAGGAAATACAGCACATCGTCTTCCGGGATGCAGTGAAGTGCCTTGACCTTATCCGGAAGGACGAGCTCGGAGTTGTGGCAGAACGGACAGCGGAAGTTGCACCCGGCGGTGTAGATGAGGGCCGCTACCTTCCCTGGGTACTCGATCAGGGTCGTCGGGAGGAGCTGAGCGATCTTCATCTTGAACGGGCCCGCGGCCGACCTTCGCCACGGGCCCTCGATCCCATCACGCCCGCGTCACCGGGGCGGTCGAGTACGTCTTCCGATCGGCGAACTCGGCCCGTTTCCCGTCGTTCCACTGCTCGATCGGGCGGAGGTAACCGACGACCCGGGAGTAGATCTCGGTCTTCGCCCCGCACGTCGGGCACTCCCGGTGCTCGCCTGCGATGTATCCATGCTCCGGGCAGATGGAGAACGTCGGGGTGAGGGTGTAGTAGGGAAGGTGGAAGTTCTCCGCGATCTTGCGCACCAGCTGCTTGGTCGCCTCCGGAGTCGGGGTCTCCCCGAGGAACCCGTGGAAGACCGTCCCGCCGGTGTACAGTGTCTGGAGGGGATCCTGGAGCTTAAGAGCCTCGAACATGTCCTCGGTCAGCCCGACGGGCAGGTGGGTGGAGTTGGTGTAGTACGGAGTCTCTCCGCCGTAGGCCTCGAGGTTGTAGACGCGGATGTCCGGGTAGCGCTCCCGGTCCTTCCGTGCCAGGCGATAGCTCGCCCCCTCGGCCGGGGTCGCCTCGAGGTTGAATATTTCACCGGTCTCCTCCTGAAAATCGGCGAGCCGGTCGCGCATGAAGCTCAGGACCTTGACCGCGAACTCCTGCCCTTCCGGGTCAGCGATCGTCGTCCCGAACAGGTTCAACAGGGCCTCGTTCATCCCGATGATCCCGATCGTGGAGAAATGGTTCTTCCAGTATCCGCCTTCGGCTTTCTTGATCCCGGAGAGGTAGAACTTGGAGTAGGGATACAGCCCGCGGTCGGTCAGGTTCTCGAGCGTCTTGCGCTTGATGATCAACGACTTTTTGGCGAGCTCCATCAGCTCCTCGAGGCGGGAGAAGAACTCGGATTCATCCGCAGCGAGGTAACCGAGGCGGGGGAGGTTGATCGTCACCACCCCGATCGACCCGGTGAGCGGGTTCGCCCCGAATAGGCCACCTCCCCGCTTCTTCAGCTCACGGTTGTCGATCCGCAGCCGGCAGCACATCGAGCGGGCGTCCTCGGGCTTCATGTCGGAGTTGATGAAGTTCGAGAAGTAGGGGATCCCGTACTTCGCCGTCATCTCCCACACCGGCTTCAGGTTCGGGTTGTCCCAATCGAAATCCGCAGTGATGTTGTAGGTGGGAATGGGGAAGGTGAACGGGCGGCCGTGCATGTCCCCCTCGGTCATCACCTCGGCGAACGCCCGGTTGAACATATCCATCTCGTGCTGATAGTCGCCGTACACCGTGTCCTGGATCTCCCCCCCGATGATCACCGGCTCGCCCCGCATGTAGTTCGGGACCTCGAGGTCGAGCGTCACGTTGGTGAACGGGGTCTGGAATCCGACCCGGGTGGGGACGTTCATGTTGTACACGAACTCCTGCAGGTTCTGCTTCACTTCGGCATAGGAGAGGCCGTCGGCACGGATGAACGGGGCGAGGTACGTGTCGACGTTGGAGAACGCCTGCGCCCCGGCTGATTCCCCCTGCAGGGTATACATGAAGTTCACCACCTGGAGAAGGGCGACGCGGAAGTGTCTTGCCGGCCGGGCTTCGATCTTCCCCCTCACCCCTCTGAAGCCGCGCAGGAGGAGGTCGCGCAGGTCCCAACCGACACAGTACGCACCCAGGGTGCCGAGGTCGTGGATGTGGAAGTCGCCCCGCTCGTGCGCCTCCTTGATCGGCTGGGGATAGATCTTGGTGAGCCAGTAATGGGAGATCACCCGGTCGGTGATGTGGGTGTTCAGCCCCTGTAAGGAGAAGGTCATGTTGCTGTTTTCCCGCACCCGCCAATCGCGGTCGTTCAGGTAGTCATCGACCAGGGACGGAACTTCGTCAAGGAGGCGGCGCATCTCGCGCAGGTCGGCGTGCTGCTTGCGATAGACGATGTACGCCTTGGCGATGCGGGTGTGCCCCGCCTCGATCAGGACGTCCTCCACGATGTCCTGGATCTCCTCCACCGTGGGGAGATCGTCGATGAACCGCTCGTCGAGGATCCTGGTCACCCGCTCGGATAGGCGCTTGGCCGTCCGCTCGTCCGGCTCTCCCACTTCCCGCATTGCCTTCCAGATCGCCGTCGTGATCTTTGCCTCATCGAACGGTACCACCCGACCATCTCGTTTTACGATCCTCTCCATGGAAAATGCCCCCTCATAAGTATTAGTTTGGGATATAACCGAACCATCATAGCGAGGAGGGTGGGGGTGTGTCAACACCGACCCAATCCGTGTTTTGCGTGGCAAATCCTGATGAACAGGGGAAAAGGACACCCGGGGCGATGGAGTTGGTGATAAATATCACGCCCAGATGACCGTGCGGTTTTTTCTTGATTATCCCGCCCTGATCCGCTAAGATTCGGCGATACACAAGTGGAACAGTATTCAGAGGTGATTGAAATACCTAACATCCGTTCAGCAGAGAAGCGTTTGCGCCAGAGCGAGAAGCGTCGCATCCGCAACCGGGCGAGGAAACAGGCGGTGAAGAAGGTCATCAAGCAGATCCGCATCCACCTCGCGGCCGGGGAGAAGGAAGAGGCCCGCGCCCTGATCCCACAGCTCGCCAAGGCGGCCGATAAGGCGGCCAAGGGCCATGCGTTTCACAAAAACAAGGCGAGCCGGATCAAGTCGCGGTGGATGCGTAAGATACAGTCGGCTTGATCAAGGAGGCCTCCATGCACCACTTCGATTTTCTCGGTAAGGCGAAGTACTTCGTTCCGATATCCATCCTCCTCGTGGTGTTGAGTTGGATCCTGGTGATCCCGGGAGTACGCGGGCTCAACCCCGGGATCGACTTCAGCGGCGGGACTGAGTTTACGGTGAAGTTCAGCGAGCCGGTCACCACTGCGGAGGTACGCAGCGCCCTCGCGGAAATCCCCGCCCCGATCGACCTCAGCAAGAGCGTGATCCAGAACGTAGCCGGGAAGAACACCATGGTGATCACCACCCAGCTCGACGTGGAGGCGAACCAGAGCACGATCAAGGCGATCGAGGATACCCTGCGGAGCAAGTTCAAAGTGGAGGATGTGAGCCGGTACTCGATCGGAAAGCAGGTGAGCCGTGAGCTGATGCAGAAAGGTTGGCAGGCGGTCCTCCTCGCGCTCGTTGTGATCCTGGTCTACGTGTCATGGCGGTTCCGGCTCCGTTACGCGGTCGGGGCGGTCGTTGCCTTGATCCACGACGTGTCGATTGCACTTGGGGTGTTCGCCCTGTTCCACATCGAAGTGAACCTCGCTACGATCGCTGCATTCCTCACGATCGTCGGTTACTCCCTGAACGATACGATCGTCATCTTCGATCGGATCCGGGAGAACTTGAAGATAGACCGCAAGGCGTCGATCTTCGACATCATAAACAAGAGCGTCAACCAATCCCTCTCCCGCACGTTGAACACCTCGCTCACCACCTTCATCCCGGTGTTCATCATGTTCCTGTTCGGAGGATCGGTCCTGCGCGGGTTCGCCCTTGCCCTGCTGATCGGGGTCATTGTCGGGACGTACTCCTCCATGTACATCGCCAATCCGATCGTCTATGCATGGACCCTTAAGGCGGGGGTAAAGAGAAGTAAATGAACTCCATTCTCTTCCCAAGAAGGGAATGGGAACCGGCGCCCGCGCCGGATGAGGGCCTCATCGGGGAAGTCGTCTCTTCTCTGGGGTGCTCCCCCGGGTTAGGAATCCTGCTTGCCCGCCGCGGCGGGAAGCGGTGGCGGGGACTGCTGGATCCAGGATTCCCCCAGTTCCACTCTCCGTTCGGTCTCTCCGGAATAACCACTGCCATCTCCCGGATGCGGGAGGCGATCGCCCGCGGCGAGCGGGTGTTCATTCACGGTGACTTTGACGTCGACGGCCTCACCGGAGCAGCGGTCCTGTACCGCGGTCTGGTCCCGTTGTTCCCCAAAGAGACGATCAAGGTGGAGGTTGGAGACCGGCGTCACGGGCACGGGTTGTCGCCCGAGTTCGTGCTGCGGGTGATCGATGAAGGGTTCGATCTCGTCGTCACCGTGGACTGCGGAATATCGAACGTCGACGAGGTCGCAGCCCTGCGCGAAGCGGGGATCGACACGATCATCACCGACCATCACGTCCCCCCGGCGCAACTCCCGCCAGCGGTAGCAGTGATCGACCCCCAACTTCCGGACGATTCCTACCCGAACCGCAACCTCGCCGGGGTCGGGGTGGCGTACAAGTTCCTGAGTGCGCTGTACCAACAGCTGAAAAAACCGATCCCTTACCAGCTCCTTGATCTCGTTGGACTAGGGACGATCGCCGATCTGGTCCCGCTGTCCGACGACGGAGAGGTGGAGAACCGGGCGCTGGTGAGAGAGGCGTTCAACCTGATCGCGCGGGGGGAGGGATCTTCCCTCGGGCTGCGCGTTCTAATGGAACGGCTCTCCCTCAACCCAAAGAAGCTGACCGCGTCGGATATCGGCTACATCATCGCTCCAAAGCTGAATGCGGCGAACCGGGCCGGGGACCCGAAGGTGGCGTTCCTCCTCCTGACCACGCGGGTGAAGGAGCGGGCCGAGTACCTGAGCGAGGTCCTCCTCGACTACAACCGCGACCGGGAGGTGGCGCAGACCGACCTGATCGCCCAGGCGCAGGAGGAGATGGCTAAGGCGGGTGTTGATCCGCGCCAGGATGGGATCATCGTCCTGTCCGGGAAGTACTGGAACAAGGGGATCATCGGGCTCGCCGCCTCCAACCTCGCCGACCGCTACCGTGTCCCGGCGGTGATAATCTCCGAGGGGGACCGGATAAGCCGCGGATCGTGCCGGAGCGTGGACGGATTCGACATGATCGCCTGCCTGCGCGAGAACTCCGACATCCTCGTGCGCTACGGCGGACACAAGATGGCGGCCGGGTTCACGGTGAAGAACGAGCTTCTTCCTCTCCTCACCGAACGGCTGCTCGCCTGTGCCGCGCGAGAGAGGGGGAAGGCCGCCCCGATCAAGGAGCAGTACGACGCTGAGATCAGGGCGGATGAGATCGACATGCGCTTTTACACCAACATCCGCTCCCTATCCCCGTTTGGGCCGGGTAATCCCGCTCCGCTCTTCCTCCTGCGCGACTGTCGGTTCTCCGATCTCTCCCTGGTCGGAGGGCAGCGCCAGCACCTGAAGGGGACGGTGAGTCAGGACGGAAGGAGCATCCCGTTCATCGCGTTCCGCATGGGCCGCCACATCGACAAGTTCGAGCAAGGGAGCGGAGCAGGGCTCATCTTCCGTCCTGGGTTCGACGACTGGCGCGGGACGGTGCAGGTGGAGGCGGTCGATCTGGTCGAGGACTAATCCGCCTGCGCGGAGAGGCGGATGAAGGAGAGGACCGCCCACGCAAGCAGGGCGCGCCCGCTGAACCGCGCGATCGAAACGACCGCCTTCACCCGGCGCGGCTGGCGGATCATCCGGTAGCACCACTCCAACCCGAGTTTCTGCCAGGCGATCGGAGCGCGGGGTACGTCCCCGGCGAACAGGTCGAGCGCCCCTCCGACCCCGATCATCACCCCGGGAACCCTGGTTCGCGCTGCCCGCATGAACCGCTCCTGCTGCGGGACCCCCATCCCAACCAGAACGAGATCGGGTCTTGCCGCGGCGATGCGCTCCACCACCGCGTCGGGTTTCGTGAAGTAACCGTGATGCGTCCCCACGATGTTTATCCCGGGGTGGTGCGCCTGCAGCCGATCCGCCGCTCGGATCGCCACCCCGGGCCTTCCTCCGAGGAGATAGACCCGGATCCCGGGTCGGGCGAGGAGCCGGGCGGCGAGATCAACCCCGGTCACTCGCGCCGGGAGCGGCCGCCCGAAAAGCCGGCTCGCCCAGACGACCCCGATCCCGTCCGGGATGACAAGGTCAGCGGAGGCGTAGCTGGACCGAAGCACAGGGTCGGAGAGGGCCCTGATCACCCCCGGGGAGTTCGGGGTGACGACGACTGCTGCCCGTCCGGCCCGGATCATCCCCTCCACCCAGCGGGTGGCTTCGTCCAGGGTCACTGGATCGAACCCGATCCCGAACAGGTACACCCTCCGGTCACGGTCATGCACTCCGAAGTCATCGGCCCTCAACCCGGCGAGAGCGCGATAGGCACCCCAGGTGAAGAAGAGGATGCCGGCGACGACGAGGGCGTACTCCGGGTGTCCCTGGGCGAACCCGACCACGGCGACCGCGAACCCTGCCGCCCCGATCCCCCACGCGAGGAGGGAGCGGGAAGGGAGGCGGAGGGAGCTCGTCCCGGTGACGGCCCCGAGGCGGGCGGTGGCGAACAGCGGAACCCCGAGCGCGACGAGCGGGCCGAGGAGGGAGACCGAGACCGCTCCCTTCATCGCTCCACTGATCCCGAACAGCCCCAGCGCGAACGCTACCACCGCGTGGTCCTCCCGGACCGATCCCCCCCGCAGCGCCCGCACGAGCCCGAGGAGGACGAAGGCGATGGTCGCCACCGGCAAGGAGGCGGCGATCGGGGACTCCCGGGTCTGGGGGGAGGCGAAGGAAAGGAGGAGGATGGTGACAGCGAGGGTGAGGTCGAACCCGAGCTGGGGACCGCGCTGTGGGACCACCCGGCGGAGCCCTTCCCGCGCCCAGATCAAAAGGACGATCCAGGCGCAGGTGAACGGAATCGCGATCCAATCGAGGAATAGGTACCCCCCGGCCGGATCGGTGATGAACTCGATCCTAAATCCGGTTCCGACCGCGATCAATCCCGCGGCGACAGCGGAAAATTTGTTCCCCCTCCCGAGGACGAGAACGCCGATCCCGAGTGCAATCCCGAGGAGCTCGACCCGCGGACCGATGACCACCAATAGGATCCCCGGAATCGCGAGGAACCGCACCGCGTCGATTACAACCTCCGATCTCGCCTTCATCCCAAGTTCAGTGTAGCCGGTCCGTCCTGAGGAGGAAAGACAAACCGGGGCGAGAATCGGGGTCGTTGTCCCACCGTAGCGCGGGACAGGGATCACTTTCCCACGCAGAACCGAGAGAAGATATGGGAGAGGATGTCCTCGGATACGTCGATCCCCTGAAGCTTCCCCGCCTCGCGGTACGCGACCCGCAGTTCCTCAGCGACGATGTCCGGAGTCACCCCGGACTCCAATGCGGCTGCCGCCCGGGCGAGGGCATCTCCCGTGCGGCGGAGGAGGTCCTGCTCCCAGGCGTCGAGGAGGAGGAACGTACCCGCTGCCGGGATCCCGCCGGCAAGTACAGCCGCGACGAGCCCGCTCATCAGCTCATCCACCCCAGCCCCGGTCTGAGCGGAGATCTCGTACACCCCGAGGTAGGGGGACGGATCAAGCTCATCCCGGGTGAACGCAGGGGGGAGGTCGGACTTGTTGAGGACGAGGATGACCGGCTTTTTCCATTCCCGGTCGAGCAGGGCCTGGTCATCGGGGGTGAGGGGGCAGCTTCGATCGAGGAGGAGCAAAACGAGATCGGCCCGGTCGATCGCGCGCGCCGCCCGTCGCACTCCCTCTTCCTCCACCGCATCGGTCGGGGGACGCAGCCCGGCGGTGTCGATCATCCGTACCGGGATCCCCTCCACCTCCACCACTTCCTCGACCGTGTCCCGGGTCGTCCCCGGGATCGGGGTGACGATCGCCCGTTCCTCGGCGAGGATTGTGTTGAGCAGGGTGGACTTGCCCACGTTCGGCCGTCCGACGATCGCCGCGACGAGCCCCTCGCGCACCACCCGTCCCCGCGCCGCCCGCCGTTCGAGTTCCTCCACCTCGTCCCGCAGCGCGCGGACCCTGGGGATGAGGGGATCGGTTTCCGCGTCGACGTCCGGGTAGTCGATCCCGACCTCGATGTCCGCCAAAAGCGCCGCGATCCGATCGCGCAGGGACTCCACTTCGTCCCGGAACCTCCCCCCGATTTTGGCGACCGCCGCCTCCAGCCCGAGCCTGGTCTGGGCCCGGACCGCGTCGAGGACGGCCTGGGCCTGATCGAGGGAGATCCTTCCGTTCAGGAACGCGCGTTTGGTGAACTCCCCCCGCTCGGCGAGCCGCGCACCGTTGCGCAGGAGGAGGTCGAGCACCGCCCGCACGGCGGCGATCCCGCCGTGGCAGTTGATCTCGACGACGTCCTCGCGGGTGTAGGTGCGGGGGGCGCGCATCACCGTGACCAGAACCTCATCGAGCTTGATCTCCCCGTCGAGGATGAACCCGTGATGAATAGTATGGCTCGGAACCTGGGAGAGGCGGATCTTCCGGGTCGGGCGGAAGACGGATTCAGCGATCTCGACCGCGCGCGGGCCGCTCATCCGCACGATCCCAATCCCCCCCTCCCCAAGCGGGGTCGAGATCGCGGCGATCGTGTCCTCGGCGTTCATGTCTCGTCCGGCTCGATCACCACCCGCCGCTCGTCCCCTTTGCCCACGGAGTAGGTGCGCACCCCGGGAAAGTTGGCGAGGGTGATGTGGATCGTGCGCCGGTCGATGCGGGGCATCGGGTTCAACCTGATCCGCTTATGCTCCCGCCGGACCGACTCGGCCGCGCTGAGGGCGAACCGGATCAGCTCCGCCCTCCTCCGCTTAACCGCCCCGTTGATGTCGAGGATGATCTCGCAGTCCTTCCCGGTGACCCGGCGGAGATGGGTGCGGAGGAGGTGCTGCAGGGCGGAGAGGATCGGGCGCTCCTCGGGGAGGGTGAACAGGCTCCCGGTCAGGTTGACGTACAGCTCCTCGCAGGAGTCCCCCTCGATCTCAAAGCTCGCCTCCTCCTCCATGATGGCGAGAAGCTCAGAGAGGTAGGCCCTAATCTCCGCCTTTATCGTCTCCATCCTGCGCCTCCTTCTCTCCTGGCTCCGCGGATGAGCCCGGGGGAGCGGCTCCTCCCACCGCGGCCTCGGCCTTTCCCATCTCCCAGTTGACGAACGCCTGCTGTCCGATTTGGGACAGGGTGGTAAGGAGGTAGTACAGCCACAGCCCGGCCGGGAAGTTCCAGAAGAAGAAGGCCATAAACAACGGGAAGATGTACCCCATGTACTTCTGCGACCCGCTCGACTGATCTGAGGTCATCGGGGTCATCAGCCGCTGCTGGAGGATCATCGCCCCCGTAGTGAGGATCACAAGAATGAACAGCGGATCGCGCAGGCTGAGGTCCGGAATCCACAAAAAGCCGGGGGAGAGGTGGATCTCCTCGCTTGCATACAGGATCGCCTTCCACAGGAGGATCAGGATCGGAAGCTGGATCACCATCGGGAGGCACCCGCCCATCGGGTTAACCCCCTCCCGCTTGTACAGCTCCATCATCTTCTGCTGGAGAAGCTCACGGTCGTCCTTGAACCGCTTCTGGATCTCCTGCAGTTTGGGCTGGAGCTTCTGCATCTTGGCCATCGAATGATACTGTTTGCGCATCAGCGGGAACAGGACGAGACGCGTCACCAGGGTGAACAGGATGATCGCCCACCCGTAGTTCCCGGTGTAGCGATAGAGGAGCTTTAAGAACTGGACGACCGGGATGATCAGCCGCGCTCCGGTTCCAGGATTGTCCAGACTCCCCAGCCCGACTGCGTCCATGAGGAGATAGCGGCGGCGCCCTCCGTACAGGGAGAACGAGTAGGTGCTCTCCCCGGGAGCGGCGGGTACGGTGATCCCGAACGCCGTCCGATCCCCGAGCAAGGTGGCGAACGGGGTGATCTCGGAACCCCCTGGCGTCTTGAGGAAGAAAACCGTCGCTTTGTTCATCAGCCCGAGGCCATCGAACGAGGTGTACGAGCCCGGAGCGAGCGGGGCGGTGCTCACCCCGGAGTCGAACTGATAAACAAGCTCCTTGCTCACCGCACTGGTTGCGTCCCCAAGGACGATCCTGAGCGGGACGGCCTCCCCGGACGGGTTCTCAACCTTTATCGTCACCCCCACGGTGTAATACGGGTCGTTGCGGAGGAGGAACCGCTTCGTCATCCGGAGATTCCCCACAGTCCCGGTGAATTCGATCGCGAGTTCGTCCGGGCGCGGGGCGCTCGGAGGTGCTGTGAGGGTGAAGTGCGTGGCGACCGTCTCCCCTCCGGACTGAACCGTGAATGGATAAATGGTGTTGGCCAAGTACTGACGGGTGTAGTTTCCGTCCTTGTAGGTCGTCTTCGTCCCGGGAACGAGCTCGGCCGGTTTCGAACCGTACGGTGCGAAGTAGAGGTAGACGCTCCGCAGCGTTCCCCCCGCCTCGGAGAAGACGTAATCGGCGAGGGCGGTCTTCACTTCTATCGCTTTGTGATCACCCTCGGAGTAGATCTTGTAGGTGATCCCGCCCTCCCCTCCGAAAGCAACGGCGGAGAACAAAAAGATAACGACGATTCCTATCAGCGTAAAGATCGTGAATTTTCGCACGGATACCTCCGAAAAAGAGGGTATCCCAAGGGGCGTCCCTTTGCAAATAAATGGGCGTGAGATGGTTACCGCCCATCTGCAGGGCAATCGGTGCACCTCGGTCTCCCGGGAGCCATGACTGTCCTTACCGTTCCTCGGCGGGGTAGCGATACACGCTCTCGGTTACTACCCGGTGTTCGGGTTCACCGCGGCGATAATGGGGATCGCTTATCTCCTCCTCGCACGTTGAAACCGCTTCCCTCCTCCGGTATTATTCGTTCATTGATCGGATAACAAGTATCAGGAGGTGCTTCCGGGAGTGGAAGCTCAAACGAGATTACCTAAACGAGTCGGAGACGCCATTCATGCCGTGGGGAGGCGGAAGAGGGCGACCGCCCGCGTCTACCTGAAGGAAGGAGACGGGGCGATCATCATCAACGGCCGCCCAGCGGAGGAGTATTTCGCTTCGTTCCTCGAGGCGCCGTCCCACCTCGAGAAGACGCTCAAGCAGCCGTTCTACCTCACCGGGACGATGGGAAAGTACGACGTCAAGGCCCGCGTGCGCGGTGGCGGGTTTACCGGGCAACTTGAGGCGATCCGCCTCGGGATCGCCCGTGCCCTCCTCGGGGTGACGGAGGAGTACCGGGCGCCGCTGAAACGGGCGGGGCTCCTCACCCGCGACCCACGCGAGGTGGAACGGAAGAAGTACCACCACCGCAAGGCGCGGAAGAGCGAGCAATACTCCAAGCGTTAACGGAGATAGCGATGAAAAAAGGGATCCATCCGGAGTTGAAGAGGGCCGTTATTCACTGCGCCTGTGGGGCGGAGTTCGAGACGCTCTCCACGGTGGAGGACGTGCACGTGGACATCTGCTCCAAGTGCCATCCGTTCTTCACCGGCGAGGAGCGGTTCGTCGATACCGAGGGGCGTGTGGAGCGGTTCCAGCGTAAGTACGGGAAGAAGGAATAGTCGATGCCGCCAGTGGGCGGTCAGGCGATAATCGAGGGTGTGATGATGCAGAACGGCGACCGCGTCGCGGTCGCCGTTCGTCGTCAATCGGACGGCAAGATCATCGTCCGCGACATCCCGACGCGCAAGAGACCGCAGCGGATCTGGAACGCCCCGTTCATTCGCGGGCTGTTCCGGCTGTACGACATGCTCTCCCTCGGGCTGCGCGCTTTAAACATGTCGGCCAAGCTTGCATTCCCGGAAGAGGAACAACTCGGCAAAGGGGAATCGTGGTTCACCTACGCCCTTGCCGTCATCCTCGCCGTGGGCGGATTCGTCGTCCTCCCCCTCTACCTGGCCAACATGGTCCCGGGCCTACGCACTGGAAATTCGATCCTGTTCAACCTCGTCGAGGGATTGATCCGGATAACATTCTTCCTCGCTTACCTCTACCTCATCTCACGCCTGAAGGACATCCATCGCGTCTTCCAGTATCACGGAGCGGAGCACAAGACCGTCTACACCTACGAGGCGGGGGAGGAATTGACGGTGGAGAACGCGCGCAAGTACACGACGCTGCATCCCCGCTGTGGGACGGCCTTCTTGATGATCGTCCTTGTGATCTCGATCCTCGTCTTCTCCATCGCCGGGAACCCGAACCTGTGGCTGAAGGTCCTCTCCCGTCTCCTCCTGCTGCCGGTCGTCGCCGGGATCTCGTACGAGGCGCTCCGGTACAGCGGGGGAAACTACAACAGGTTTTGGGTGCGAGTTCTCACTAAACCTGGGCTATGGCTGCAGAAGTTGACCACGGCCGAGCCGACCGACGATATGCTCGAAGTGGCGATCGCTGCCCTGAAACGGGTGACGGAAGAGCCTCATATAGAGAGCGTCGGGGCCGCGGTGAGCGAGAGCGGCGAGGTCTCCCCGAGCTCAAAGTGACGGAACGCACCGCAGGCGGCGATCATCGCCGCGTTGTCGGTGCAGTAGGAAAGCGGGGGGAAGAAGACCTCGATCCCGCGTGATTTCCCATCCGCAAGCAGCCGCGCCCGCAGGTGGGAATTTGCCGCCACCCCGCCCACGACGACGAGCTTGCGCATGTGATGCCGTCGAGCTGCCTCGATCGCCTTCCCGGCGAGGACGTCGACCACGCTCGCCAGGAACGAGGCGGCGACATCGCGGGGATCGGCGGACGGATGCTTCCGCAGGTAGTAGAGGACCGAGGTCTTCAGCCCGGCGAAGCTGAAGTCGAACCCCGGCGATGCCATGAGGGGGCGGGGAAATTCGATCGCGCTGGGATCCCCTTCCTCGGCCAACCGGTCGATCTCCGCCCCGGCCGGATAGTCGATCCCGAGCATCTTCCCCACCTTGTCAAGCGCCTCCCCGGCCGCGTCGTCGATCGTCGTCCCCACCAGTCGGTAGCGTCCGTAATCCTCCACCTTGACCAAGAGAGTGTGCCCCCCGGAGACGAGGAGGCCCATGAACGGCGGTCCGGCGTCCGGATAGGCGAGGCGATGGGCGAACAGGTGCCCCTCGAGGTGGTTCACCCCGATGAACGGGATCCCACGCCCGAACGCGATCCCCTTCCCGTAGGAGAGCCCAACGAGGAGCGGTCCGACGAGCCCGGGGCCGTAGGTGGCGGCGACAAGGGAGAGATCGGAAAAGCCGATCCCTGCCTCTTCCAGCGCCCGCTTCACCAGGTGCGGGAGCTTGCGCAGGTGATCCCGGGACGCGACCTCGGGGACGACCCCACCGTAACGGGCGTGGAGTTCGACCTGGGAATAGATCAGATTCACCTCGAGATCAGTCTCCCCGCGCAGGACGGCGACCGCGGTCTCATCGCACGAGGTCTCGATTCCCAGCGTATATTCGGTCATCGCAGGTATTCCGGTTTCAACACCCCGATGAACGGGAGGTTCCGGTACAGCTCGGCGTAGTCCATCCCGTAGCCGACGATGAACTCGTCCTTGTCCATCACGAATCCGGTGTAGTCGATCTCCACCGGGATCTCCCGCCGCACCCGCTTGTCGATCAGGGTGCAAATGCGGATCGAAGCCGGATCGCGTGCGGCGAACCCGCGGCGCAAGTAGTCGATCGTGTGTCCGGTGTCGATGATGTCTTCCACAATCAGGACATCGCGCTGGTAGATCGGACGGTCGAGGTCCTTCACCAGCCGGACCGCTCCAGGGGAAGTCCCGTTCCCGTAGGATGAGACGCAGATGAAGTCGTACTCGAGATCAGTGGGGACGTGACGGACCAGATCGGCGCTGAACACCATCGCTCCCCGCAGCACGCAGACCAAGACCGGAGGACGACCCTGCGGATCGCGGGAATAATCCCCGCCTGCGTAGTCACGGGAGATCCGGGCCCCGAGCGCGGCGACCCGCTGTTCGATCTCTTCCGCGGAGAACAAAACCCTCTCTATTCGCTCTTCTATCGGCTGTCTATTCATGATCTCGCTCCAGGAGATGCCCCCTAAGTTTCCCCGGTCCGGGGAAAAAAGCAACCCCGGCTTGACCGAAGGAGGGGGCTTCGCCATACTAGCGTTTGAGGGGGTGTGCGATGAGAGAGTTGGTTGTGCTAGTCGGGCTCCCGGGATCGGGAAAGACGAGCTTTCGGGCACGCCATCCCGAGTGGGCGGTGGTCTCCAAGGATGATATCCGCCGGAACGTGTTCCACCGTGACTTCGACCTCGAGTATGAGGACGCAGTGGAACGGATCTTCTCCGCCATGTTGGTGGAGGCGGTCGATTCCCCGGCCCGGGTGGTGTGCGTGGACAATACCAACCTCACCCGCGCCGCCCGCGCCCCGCTGATCGAGGTGGCGCGGCTCTCCGACCGGCTCCCGATCGCTTACGTCATGCCGCACCTGCCGCTGGAGGTCCTCTACGCCCGCAAGCTGCGCCAGCTTGAGGAACTCGCGCGAAACCACCCGGAGATCACCGTGGGCGGCTTCCCCGAGGCGCGCTATGCGGCGATGTACGACCAATACGAACAGGTGAGCGAGGATGAGGGATTCGCACGCGTGTTTCGCAATGTGGAGCCGATCCCGGTTAAGAAACGGACGCGCCGCGCACGCCGTTCCGTCCGCTCGCTCGAGCCGCTCCCGTTGTTCGCCCAATAACCGTGGCCGCGCATGACCGAGGTCACATCTCCCGGGTGAGGCGTGTTGCCGTCTACATCGCCACGGAGGAGGGAGCGGACGTCGAGGTGGTGGCAAAGGCGGCCGAGCTGCACGACGTCGCGCGGGGGCGGGAAGACCACGCCCGGGTGGGGGCAGAGATCGCACGCCGGCTCTTGCACGGACAGGGCTATCCCCCGGAGTTCATCGACAAGGTCACCCATTGCATCCTCTCCCACTCCTTCTCCTCCGGCATCACGCCGGCGACCCTGGAGGCGAAGGTGCTGAGCGACGCGGACAAGCTTGACGCGATCGGAGCAATCGGGATTGCTCGGGCATTCCTGTACAGCGGCGAGACCGGCCGATCGCTGGAGGAGACCCAACGACACTTCGAGGAGAAGCTGCTGCGGCTCAAGGACTCGTTATATACGAATACCGCCCGGCGATTGGCCGTGGAGCGGGACCGGTTCCTGCGGGAGTTTTACGCTCAGCTCGAACAGGAACTCGCGTTTCCTGATCGGCGGCGCTAATCGAAGCGGCTCGACCCCGGAAGATAAGTCCGCCCGGCAGACGCTCATCGTTTGCTTGGTGCAAGGTGTGGAGACGAGCGGATTCGAACCGCCAACCTCCTGCGTGCAAGGCAGGCGCTCTCCCAGTTAGAGCTACGTCCCCAAATCTGTTATCGATTTGGATTATAGCCTACGGTCAGCTTTCATCAACCGCGCGTCATAGGTAGACGTAGTAGCAGACGTGCCAGGCGGTGCTCACCGTCCAGCTGATGACGAACGACGCGTTGATCGCAGGCGCGATTCGCTTCCCCTTGAGGATGATGTAGGCGGGGCCAAGGAGCCCGAGGAAGCGCAGCGTCACGAGGAGCGCAAGATCGACCGTCCCCCCTTTGAACCAGGGAAGATAATAGAGCCCGTGGATGATCATCCCCGTTACCGAGAGCACGATGAACACATTCGGGTTCAGGTTGTGCTTCTTAGCAAGGGCGATCGCTTGATGGAGCAAAAAAAATAGATAGCGACTGATGAACTTCTTCACTTTTTCTCGACCATATTCCTTCGGTTACTATCAGTTTACCGCACCAACGTGTGGTTATCAACCTCGGTTTTTCGGTATCATCCGTGCATGGAATTCAGGAGCGATACCAAGCTCGCCCACATCGGCGCGGTCGGGGAGGTGTTCCTCGCCGCCGCCGTCTGGTCCTCGTCGTTCATCGGGATAAAGTTCGTCCTCCAATACACCGGCGCCCTCACCCTCGCAGGTCTGCGCTACTTCATCGCCTTTCTCATCCTTCTACCGTTTCTTCTTAGGTTCGGAAAGTCCAACCTTCCTCTTTCCGGTGGACAATGGCGACGATTGGTTCTCATGGGAGTGTCCCAGTACACGATCGGAAACGGGGCGCTCTTTCTCGCCTTAAGGACCTTGCCCGCAACCACCGGATCGCTCGTCCTCTGTCTCTCGCCAATACCGGTCCTGGCGCTCAGTTCCTTCCTGTTGAAGGAGCGTCCGGGCCGGCTCCAGCTCCTGGGGATCGTGACAGCGGTCGGAGGGAGTCTCGCCTTCTTCCTCCCTGGGCTCGATCCCGCTGATTGGACCGGCCTCGGGTTCCTCGGGCTCGCCGTGCTCGGCTTCTCCCTCTTCCCCGTCCTGGCGCGCGGGTTCGCCCGCACCCAAGCGGTGGGGAACATCGTTCTGACCGCCATTCCCCTCGGGATCGGAGGAGGGCTCCTGGTCATCATCGCCGGATTCACCGAGGGAGTTCCCCAAATCCCATTGACCGGTTGGGGGGTGATCATGGGCCTTGCGATCGTCAACACCGTGATCGGCTATCTCCTCTACAACCACGCTCTCCGCCGGTTGACCGCGGTGGAAGCGGCCGTCGCCCTGAACCTCACCCCGCTCGGAACGGCGTTGATCGCCTGGGGGACGCTCGGTGAGCGGCTGACACCGCTTCAGTTGGGGGCGGTTTTCATCGTGATCATTGGCGCAAGCCTGGCGCAGCGGAGGAGGCCCGTTGAAACACCCCGACCCTAGGTCTATTATCCCTCGAAGGGGTGATCGAAAATGGGTGCAAACCGAGCGTTGATCGTGGTCGATATGCAACGGGGGTTTCTTGAGGAAGGGTATCCACTGTTCTGCGGAGACAAAGCACGGAGGATCATCCCCGCCGTCCGCCGGACGGTGGAGGAGGCGCTCGACCAGGGACTCCCGGTGTTCTTCACCGCGGATGCCCATGAACAGAACGACCGGGAGTTTGCGATCTACCCGCCGCACTGCATCCGCGGCACGGTGGAGGCGGAGATCATCCCCGAGCTCGCCCCCTACCTTGACCGTGGCACCCTGATCGAGACCGTGACCTACAGCGCGTTCTTTGATACCGATCTGCATCAGCGGCTGCAGGAACTCGGGGTGGAGGAGCTGACGTTCTGCGGAGTGTGCACCGACATCTGCGTGCTGCACACCGTCGCCGATGCTTATTTCCGCGGTTACCGGATCACGGTGCGCCGGGACGGGGTGGCGTCGTTCGACCCGGACGGCCACCGGTTCGGGCTGCGCCACATGGAGACGGTGTTCGGTGCGCGCCTCATCGGGGAGGAGCGATGAACTCCGAGGACCGGTTCGCGCCGTCGGAGCAGATCCTGTCCGGTGAGACAGCGGACGTCTACTTCCTGAACGCTCGCCGCATCCTGGAGCAGGAAGGGGTCGACCCGCGGGTGACGATGGAGGTCTTCCCGGCCCGCGCCGGGATCCTGTGCGGGATGCGCGAGGTAGAGGCGCTCCTTTCCCGCGTCCTCCCCGAGGGGAGCGAGGTATGGGGCCTTTCCGAGGGGGAGGCGATGGACGAGAAGGAGGTGGTGCTGCGCATCCGCGGGCCGTACCGATCGTTCGGGATCTACGAGACCGCGATCCTCGGGATCCTGGCGCACGAATCGGGCTGGGCCACCCAAGCGCGCGCCTGCGTGGAGGCGGCGGGCGAGATTCCGGTGATCCACTTCGGGGCGCGGCACGTGCATCCCGATGTCTCCCCGCGACTGGAGTACGCCGCGGTGATCGGCGGATGTCAGGGATGCGCCACCCCGGCCGGAGCGCGGCTCGCCGGGATCTCGCCGTCGG
Organism: Candidatus Bipolaricaulota bacterium; assembly: GCA_021159055.1. Classification (NCBI taxonomy): domain Bacteria; phylum Candidatus Bipolaricaulota; species Candidatus Bipolaricaulota bacterium. The sequence continues at coordinate 20,842 of JAGGSO010000152.1, forward strand.
GGACGATCCCCCACGCCCTCATCCTGTGCATCGGGGATACGGTGCAGGCGGTCGAGGCGTTCGATCGGCACATCGATCCGAACGTGAAGCGGATCGCCCTGGTGGACACGTTCAAGGACGAGGCGGAGGAGAGCCTGCGCGTCGCCCGCGCCCTGGGGGACCGGCTGTGGGGGGTGCGGCTCGACACCCCGAGCGAGCGCGGACGCGTCACCCCGGAGCTCGTCAAGGAGGTGCGGGCCCGCCTCGATCAGGCCGGGTTCAACCACGTACGCATCGTCGTCTCCGGCGGGATCGATCCCGATCGGATCAGGCTGTTCCGCGCCAAGAACGCGCCGGTCGACGCGTTCGGGGTGGGGAGCGCCATCTCCGGCGCGCCCCCGATCGACTTCACCGCCGACATCAAGGAGATCGAAGGTCAGCCCGTCGCCAAGCGCGGCCGCATCCCCGGGATCACTCCGAACCCGCGGCTGAAGCGGATTATGTAGCTTGAGTCCGTCTTCCGCCCCCGCTACCATGGGGCGGGATGACGAACTCGGATCGGCTGGCAGAGAGACTGGCGCAGCTTCCCGCCGCGCCCGGGGTGTACCTGATGCGCGACGCCCGCGGGAAGGTGATCTACGTGGGCAAGGCCGCGGTGCTGCGCAACCGCGTCCGATCCTACTTCCACGCCCCGAGCGGCCTGTCGGAGAAGACGCGCCGCCTGGTGGCGGAGATCGCCGACCTCGAGGTGATCCAGACCGCGACCGAGGCCGAGGCGTTCCTGCTCGAGGACGCGCTGATCAAGAAGTACCAGCCGCGGTTCAACATCCGGCTGCGCGACGACAAGCGCTACCCCTACCTCAAAATCACCGCCGAGCCATTCCCGCGGGTGATGATCGTGCGGCGCCGCGCGCGGGACGGGGCGCGCTACTTCGGCCCGTACACGAACGCCAAGGCGATGCGCGCCACCCTGAAGCTGGCGCAGAAGCTGTTCCCGATCCGCACGTGCAACCTCGCCCTGCCGCTCAAAAACCCGCGTCGGCCGTGCCTCAACTACCACATCGGCCGCTGCCTCGCCCCGTGCGCCGGGCTGGTGTCACAGGAGGAATACGGGCGCGCGGTCGACGGAGCGGCGATGCTGTTCGAAGGGCGGATCTCCGGGCTGGTGCAATCGCTGCGCGCCCGGATGCGGGACGCGGCGGACCGCGAGCAGTTCGAGCTCGCCGCCCGGTTGCGCGATCAGATCTTCGCCCTGAACCGGGCGCTGGAGCGCCAATCGGTCGCCCTGCCCGACACGGTCGACCGCGACGTGATCGGGATCGCGATCGACGGGGAGAGCGCGTGCGCGCAGGTGTTCTTCGTCCGCGGCGGAAGGCTGTCCGGGCGGGAGACGTTCCACCTGCGCGCGCCGGGGACGCCGAGCGAGGCCGAGGTGCTGTCTGCGTTCCTGTCCCAGTACTACGCCGCCGCGGCCGTCGTCCCCAAGGAGGTCCTCCTCCCGGTCGCCCCGGACGACGCGGATGAGATCGCGGACTGGCTCTCGTCGCTGCGGGGGAACAAGGTGTGGCTGAAGGTCCCACAGCGCGGGGAGAAGCGGCGGT
>JAGGSO010000153.1 GCA_021159055.1 Candidatus Bipolaricaulota bacterium
TTCCACCGCCTTTATTTCCTCGCCCAATCTTGAAAAATCGGCTGATAGAATAGAGGGAGCAACAAGCACCATGGAAACAGAATCCACCGATATTTTAATAGTTTGTGGAAAGACGTTGCAAAGCACAAAAATTTAAAAACTTTTTTTGGTATTGTATGTCATGAAAGTCATTGCTTTCTCTGCCGTTTTGATAATAATTTTTGCAGGCATTTCTCCCGGTATTGTTTATGGAACCCATGAAAAAGTCAGGGTTATATGTTACAAAGGAATGGGTACAGAAGAAAAAGAGATAGATTACAGCACTTTTAATATAATTAAGCAAATGGCGGATAAAATAAGGAATGGCGGGGATAACAGGGAGGAGTATATCGAGGAGTTGAGAAAATTTCTGGCGGAGAAAAACATAATTGAAATACCAGAACTGAATATTAAGAATGGACCTTCATGGTTAAACAATTTTCTCTGCTATGTGGTTGGCTACGGTGAAATAATAACCGTGCAACCCTTTGAGATACCACTGCTTGTTTTGGTTGGCATATCCATGATTCTACAATCATTTTTCCCGGCAATGGAATGGCTCACCGATTTCCTGTTTTTTAATATTTTCGGAATGTTATCCCTAAAACTTCCGCGTTTCTTCATGCCGGTGGTATATTTCACCACCGTTCCTTATGGTAGGTTTGAGATTGATGCATATGGAATCAATGGAGGAATTGGCTACTACATGTACGGAATAATGTTCGGCTTTACAGGAATAAAATTACTTTATGGGGATGAGAATTTTAAGGAAATCCTCATGTTTGGTACATGTCTGGCAATTTCAGGTCCAGATTCCTGATTCATTGTCTATGAAATGAAATCGGCGATATATCCACCTTCTTCCAGATTTTCCAAGCAAACGTAGGGAAATTGCCCATTACCTGTATAAAACTTAAAAAGCAATTGTTCCATCACCTTCCATGGATAACAGGGTGCTCATTGTGGTTGACCATCGGGAACGCTATTCGGGCATCGCCTCCCTCCTTGCAGAGATGGGGGCGGAAATAACAGAGGAACAGCTTGCAGTGGGCGACTACATACTCAGCGACAGAATGGCTGTTGAAAGGAAAAGGGCAACGGATTTTCTTGATTCCCTTATTAAAAAAAGGCTTTTTGACCAGATAGGGCGGCTTGCAGATGCATACCAGAGACCTGTTCTGCTTATTGAAGGAGAGGGGCTTTTTTCCAGAAATGTGAATATCAGGGCAATATACGGGGCGATGGCTTCGATAATAGCAGATTACGGATTTTCTGTTGTCACCACAAGAAATGCCGAGGAGACAGCCCGCATTCTTTACGCCATGGCAGGCAGGGAGCAGTTGAAGGTGAAGAAGGAGGTTGCTCTGAGGGGAAATAAGCATCTTCTCTCCCTGAAGGAAAAGCAGCAGTACATAATAGAAGGACTGCCTTTTATTTCCGCCGTCTCTGCAAAAAAGTTGCTGGATTATTTTGGCTCGGTGAGACGTGTAATCAATGCCACTGAGAAAGAGCTGTGTGAGGTAGAAGGAATAGGAAAGAAAAAGGCAAAGCTCATAAAAGAAGTCATAGATATGAAGTGGGAAGAAGAATAGCTATGCAACAAAGCTGTCGAGCTTCGTCTGCCCTTTTTTATCCACCTTTTTAATGACAATTTTTTTTCCTGCATGCGCCTCCAGTTCTTTTTTCAGTTTGTATATCTGCCGATGCATTTTCTTCTCTTTATTTATACTGCTCCAGTAATATGCCTCATCTCTTGAACCCCTCATTATCAAAATTATCACATCCCCGGGCATGCCATCGCGTGCAGTTCTCCCTCTCCGCTGTATGTATCGGATTGCGGAGGGCACGGGCTCGTAAAAAAGGACGAGAGTTGTTGAAGGTATGTCTATTCCCTCTTCGCCTATGCTCGTGGAAACCAGCACGTTGAATTTTCCATCTCTGAAATCCTCAAGCGTTTTTTTCTGCTCCTCCTGGCTCATGCCGTTTCCCGAGCCCTTTGCCTGCCCTATGAATTTTTTTGCTTTTACGCCCTCTATTCCAGAAATTTCAGAAATCAGGAAGTCAATGGTATCTCTGTATTCTGCAAATATCATTACCCTCCCGTCTGGATTGGATTCGAAATGTTTTATCAGAGTGTTTTTCAGAACTTCCAGCTTCGGCTTTTTCCCGGCAGATATCAAAATTTCTTTCCTGACCTGCCTGTACATCTTGTTGCTTCTTATTTTTGCTGCCGACTTGGATTTGTCAAGTTCAAGCTTTTCTATGTATTTTTTTGCTGCCTCGACACCCTGACTTGTAAGCATATCTTTGAGATGTGCAAGTTTTATTGCAGCTGATACGACGCTTATCGCCGTATACATTGTCCCTCCTCTGCTTTTAAGATTTTTTTGCATTCTCTGCTGTATCTCTATCAGGACTTTCTTGCCCAGCTTTTTTGATGAGAGATTGGATGCTTGCTTCGTGTATTTTTTCAGTTCCGAGAGGCATTCATCAAGCATATAATCGATTTTTCTCGCCGCCCTTTTAACGTCATCTGGCATGTCCACGACAACCCATCTCATTTTTCTTCTTGAAATGTATGGCCTGACGTCCTCATCGTTTTCTGTTCTCAGCTCGATATGCTCTATCCCGAGATTTTCTGCCACTTCCTTGAGCTTCTTGTAATCGCTTCCGGGAGATGCTGTCATGCCCAGCATCTGGCTGCCCCTTCTCAAATACCTTCTTGCCACACCCACATATGCATAGTTTCCAACTGCGCGGTGCGCCTCGTCAAATATTATCAGACTGAAATCCCCCACATTTACTCCGCTATCGAGGTCATTTTCTATTGTCTGGGGCGTGGCTACAATAACCCTGGCACTTTTGTATATCTCCTTCCTTTTTTTGGGCGAAAAAAGTTCTCCCGTGACTACAACAACATCCTCTATTGTGGTAAGTTTTTTTATGGAACCTGCATGCTGCTCGCACAGCGGCTTGGTGGGCGCAAGGAAAAGGACATTACCTTTCTTCAATTTGTACGCAATGACCATTATCGCTATGATTGTCTTTCCGAGACCTGTCGGCAGAACAACCATTGAATTTCTGTCCTTTATGCTCTCAAAAATGTTGATCTGATAAGCTCTCTTCTGCACCAGATTGGGCTTTATGAATTCCATTTTTAGATAGCTCATTACTTTCTCCCCAAGACGGCAATATTTGCAAGCAGCGCCTCTATCTGTATGCGCTCGTTGCTACCCTCAACCATGCGGAATTCTGCCTCCCCGATTTTTTCCACTATGACTGCCTTCATTTTTTCGGGAATTGGCAAATCAAAAAGCGCGTTGTGCATACCCTTTATTATATCCTCGCCCGAAAGCCCGTATTCTATAAGC
>JAGGSO010000154.1 GCA_021159055.1 Candidatus Bipolaricaulota bacterium
AAAGATTCCGATATCGATATCGCCTTTGTGGGGTTGAAAGATGAGGACTTCTTCCAAGCGATCGCCTTCCTTTCCCGAGAGTTGGGTAGAGATGTTGATGTCCTCCAATTGGAAGAGCATCCTCTGCGGGATAAGATTGTGCGGGAGGGGATCAAATGGAAAAAGGACGACTGAGTCTGCTTAGGGCCTCGATCAAGGCTCAAGGTACGGAGATCGAGCGGATCTTCGAGCGGATAGAGGAGCGACGACGCGGGAAAGGAGAAGCCAACCTAGAGAGCCTTGCCTATCAATTGCACAACCTGTACTGTGCCTTCGAGGACCTGATGAAAATCGTAGCTGATTTCTTTGAGAATCACATCGATGATAGCGCTCACTACCATAGTGCCCTCCTGTGGAGAATGAAGATGCCCATTGAGGGAGTTAGACCAGCCCTGCTCTCTGAAACAAGCTATAAACTGCTGGACTCTCTCCGGGCGTTCCGGCATGTCTTTAGGCATGCCTACTCCTACGAGCTCGATCCCAAAAAGCTGGCGTTGGTGGTGGAAGATGCGCTCAAACTCCGAGGGCTCTATCAACGGGATATCGATCGCTTCCTAGAGCAACTTCAGTAGGCGAGGATAAATCGTGAATGGTAGGAGCAAGGCCAATGCCGATGGCTCAGATGTGCGACGGAATCGGCGGGGACAGGACCCGCCGCTACGAGGGGTTGGATTATCCTGTAGTGTTGCAGCTTGTCTGCAACGTTTCGGCCGAATGTGGAAAAGCCATATGCGGTCTATCCTTCACGAACGCTCCCGGCGGGGACAAGCCCCGCCGCTACAGAGAGTTAGGTGGATCGGGAAGCGTTTGCGCCCAGTGATGCAGATGCCAATTTACTGTTTCTATTTGCCTTGCGCGCTTGAGAGCGTTATCCTGAGACGAGCTCGGCTCTAAGGAGGATGTATGATCTTAGCACCGTTTGGAGCCTCTTTACTCGTGACGATCGTTGTGGTCACTCTTCTCATTCCTCGCCTGCACCGCGCAAGGATCGTCGGGAAGGACATGCATAAGCCGGGGCGGCCCGAGGTCGCTGAGATGGGCGGCTTGGCGATCGTTGCCGGAACCGGGGTGGGAATCTCCACCGCTCTGGCGATGATGAGCTTCTTTCATGTGTTTCAGGACGCGAGTGAGGTTCTTCTCCTTGCCGCCCTGGCGACGATCCTTCTTACCGCACTTATTGGAATCGTGGATGACCTGCTTGGAATGCGCCAGGTGGTGAAGGCGTTTCTGCCGGCAGTAGCAGCGCTTCCCCTCGTCGCACTGCGAGCAGGTCACACGTCGCTTGTAATCCCATTTGTGGGAAGAATCGACTTCTGGATCTTCTATCCGCTGTTCTTGGTCCCTGCGGGAGTGATGGTGGCGGCGAACGCGGTGAACATGCTCGCCGGGTTCAATGGTATGGAGGCGGGAATGGGGCTCGTCGCGATGGGGAGCCTGGCGGTTATCGCGGCGAGCACCCACGCGACGACGGCGCTCGTTATCCTCCTTGCCGGCGCAGGTGCCCTCTTGGGAGTGCTCTTTTTCAACTGGTACCCGGCGAAGATCCTGGTGGGAGACGTGGGGACGCTCTCCATCGGGGCGTTGATCGCCACCGCGGTAATTGTGGGGAACTTTGAGACGGCCGGGGTGATCGTGATCATTCCGTATGCGATCGACTTTCTGTTCAAGGCGGCGCATGGGTTTCCTAAGAGTTTTGGTGAACTCAGGAACGATGGTAAGCTGCACTGCCCAGAGAATACACCAGTCGGACTAGGCCAGTTCATCATGAAGATCACCGGTGGGATCAAGGAGTGGGCGCTGACGTCGGTGCTGATGGGCGTAGAGCTGATATTCGGGATGTTGGCGATTGCGGTGTACATGTGGAGGTGAGGGGACTTTGGAGGAGCGAATCTATGGGAAAGAAAGGCCGATCTAACCGCTTTCCTCCCCAACCCTTGACACTCCTTTCGATATATCGTATATTACTCTTTGCCCGGCGGAAGCGCGGGTTTTTTTATTGATCCGGCCCAGTCTCCCCCCTATAATTCATCCCGACGGGGAGTGGCGCAGCCTGGTAGCGCGCCTGCTTTGGGAGCAGGAAGTCGCTGGTTCAAATCCAGTCTCCCCGACCAGAAAGGTGGTCATAACTTGAGTGACAATGCGTCTTCCTACATCTCTCTCTACCGCCGTTACCGTCCGCAGCGCTTCGCCGACGTGGTCGGACAGGAGGAGGTAATCCGCACTCTGCGCAACGCGGTGGTCGCCGGGCAGGTGGCGCACGCGTATCTCTTCTCCGGGGAGCGGGGGATCGGAAAGACGACGGTCGCCCGCATCCTCGCCCGCGCGGTGAACTGCCTTCACCCGGAGGGAGGAGAGCCGTGCAACGAATGCGCGAACTGCAAGACGATCCTCGCCAACCGCACCCTTGACATCCTGGAGATCGACGGGGCGTCTAACCGGGGGATCGATCACATCCGCCGCCTGCGGGAGGAGGTGGCGTTCGCCCCTACCGACCTGAAGACCAAGGTGTACATCATCGACGAGGTGCACATGCTCACCAACGAGGCGTTCAACGCCCTGCTCAAGACCCTGGAGGAGCCGCCACCGCACGTCGTTTTCATCTTCGCCACCACCGAGCCGCACAAGGTTCCGCGCACGATCCTCTCCCGCTGTCAGGCGTTCGACTTTCGCAAGATCCCGCAGGAGAAGATCGCCGCTCACCTGCGCCGGATCGCGGAGGCGGAGGAGATCCCGATCGAGGCCGATGCCCTTGATCTGATCGCTCGCAAGGCGAACGGCGGGATGCGCGACGCGATCGTGATGCTCGAACAGGCGGGGAGCTTCCGCCACGAGGGAGGAAGGATCACCACCGCCTCCCTCCTCGACATGCTCGGGCTCGTCGGCCGCGAGGAGCACGCGGCGTTCCTCGCCGCGGTCGAGTCCGGGAACCGGAAGCAGGCCCTGGAGCTGATCGATTCCCTTGTCTCACGGGGGAAGGACCTCGAGGTCTTCCTCGGCGACCTGATCGAGACCTTGCGCGACCGGATCGCGGCCGGAGAGTCGAAGGACGAGGGGCGCGACATCGCGCTCGTCCGCGGGATCCTGGAGATCAAGCAGGAGCTGTACCGCTCCCTCGATCGGAGGATCGTTCTCGAGATCGGAATCCTCTCCCTGATGCAGGAGCTCTCCCCGAAAGAGCCGGGGCCGAAGCCGATGGAGGAGCCGGCAGAGTCAGACTCCAACCCGAAAGTGCCTCCGACTGAGGCTCCGCTCCTCGCCGCGGACGAACCGGTCCCCTCCTCGCCCGGCCGGTCCGATGCCCCGCCCCCGGACGGAGCGCCGCTCGAGGCCCGCTGGGAGGCGATGCTGCGGAAGATCGAGCAGGAGCGGATCGCGATCGCGGCGTTCCTCGCCGAGGGGACGCCCCGGATCGACGGGGACAAGCTCCGCATTGCGTTCCACCCCGAGTACACCTTCCACAAGGAGAGCCTCGAGAAATCGGAAAACATGCACTACTTGGCCGGGATGGTCCACCGCTACCTCGGGGATCGGTTCGCAGTAGAGGTGGAATTCGACGATAATGCCGTCCGGAAACCGTCCCCGCGCGAAGCGCTGCGGGAGAAGGCACGCCTCCTGTGCGAGGTGTTCGACGGAAAAGTGGTGAAGGAGGACTGATGAAGGGAATGGGAAACCTGGGGAACCTGATGAAGCAGGCGAAGAAGCTCCAGCAGGAGCTGGAGAAGGCACAGGCCGAGATCGCGGAGATGAAGGTGGAGGCAAGCTCCGGCGGCGGGATGGTCACCGCCGTGGTGAACGGGAAGGGGGAGCTCCTCAACCTGTCGATCGAGCGCGAGGTCGTCGATCCTGACGACATCGAGATGCTCGTCGATCTGATCGTCGCTGCGGTGCAGGAGGCGCAGAAGACCGCGGCGGAGCGGGCGCAGGAGCGTCTCGGTCCCCTTGCGCAGGGGATGAACATCCCGGGGATGCCCGGCCTATGATCCCCCCGCTGGAGGAGCTGATCGAGCGGCTGCGGGCGCTGCCCGGGATCGGGAGGAAGAGCGCGGAGCGGATTGCGTTCCACCTGTTGACCGCGCCGCGGACCGAGGCGGAGGCACTCGCTACGGCGATCACGCGGGTGAAGACCGAGGTCCGGCGCTGCCGGCGCTGCTACAACTTCTCCGTCGGGGATCTGTGCGAGATCTGCTCCAACCCGACCCGCGATCAGACCACGATCTGCGTCGTCGGCCAGCCGTGGGAGATCCTGAAGATCGAGCGGACCGGGGAGTACCGTGGCCTGTACCACGTCCTCGGCGGGCTGATCTCTCCGATGGAGGAGGTGAGCGCCTCCGACCTGACGATCGATGCCCTGGTGGACCGGATCAAGACCGAGGGGACGAAGGAGGTGATCCTCGCCCTTGAGCCGAAACTCGAGGGGGAGATCACCGCAATGCACATCGTCTCGCTGTTGAAGCCGCTCGGGGTGAAGGTCTCCCAGATCGCGCAGGGGATCCCGGTCGGGCGCGACCTGGAGTTCGCCGACGAGGTCACCCTCGGCCGCGCCCTGCGCGGGCGAATCGAGCTCTAACGGCGCGGGCTGAACCTAACCACGACGACATCCCCGTCCCGTACTTCGTAGTCCTTCCCCACGATCCGTCGCTTACCCGCCTTGATCGCCGCGGTCTCGCCTCCGAGCGCGAGCAGGTCCTCGACCCGGATCACCTCCATCCGGATGAACCCCTTCTCCATGTCGGAGTGGATCTTCCCGGCGGCGGCCGGGGCAGTGGCGCCGGCGCGACAGGTCCAGGCGTGCACCTCGTTCGGCCCGGCGGTGAAGAAGGTCACCAGGCCGAGAGTCCGGTAGGCGGCGCGGATCAGCCGGGAGATCGCCGGACTCTCCAGCCCGAGGAGCTCGAGGAGCTCATCCCGTTCAGCCGGGGGGAGGCCGGCGACTTCAGCCTCGTCCCGGCCGGAGATCGCGATCACCTCCGCCCCATCCGCAGCTGCGATCTCCCGCAGCTTTTGCACATGCTCGTTTTCGAACTCCTCGACCGAGTTCACGTTCGCCACGTACAGGACCGGCTTAAGTGAGACGAGGTTGCAATCGAGGACGTCCCGCCGGGCCTGCGGGGTGAGCCCCTGACGACGGGCCGGAATCCCGTCGTTCAACCCGGACAGGACCTTCTCGCACGTCGCGCTCTCGCGGATCGCATCCTTGTCCCCGGCTTTGACCCGCTTTCCCAACCGCTCGATCTTCCGGGCCAGGGTGCGGGAGTCGGCGACCATCATCTCGAGGTCGATCGCTTCGACGTCCCGGGCCGGATCGATCGTCTCATGGACAAACGGAACGTTCGGATCGGCGAAGCAGCGGACGACGTGAAGGAGGGCGTCCGCCTCCTTCAGGTGGGAGAGGAGGCGCGTTCCCCGTCCCTCGGCCGCGGTTGCCCCCGCAGGGAGCCCGGGGATGTCGACCACTTCGAGCGTCGCCGGGACGACCTTGGGAGGGCGGTAGAGCGCGACCAGCGCGTCGATCCGTGGGTCGGGGACGGTCACCACGGCCCGGTTCGGCGCGGTGGCGTACCCCTCCGCGCCCGCGGCGGTGATCGCGCTGAATATCGTCGTCTTTCCGCACTGGGGTACTCCGATCAATCCTGTCTTCATCCCGTTCCCTACCTTTCCTAGGAAGCTAACCGCAGAAGCGCAGAGCCCGCTGAGAGATCCGAGGATGATGGCTGGATGACATCGAATTGTCGATCTCCTTCACCCCCGCAGCGTGCCCCACAAAAGAAAAGCCCGTGCGGGCTTGCACTCGCACGGGCGGTAATTCATATTCCTACGCGATCTTCGCTACGTCTTGGGCCTGGGGGCCCTTGTCACCCTGGGTGACGGTGAACTCTACCCGTTGTCCTTCATCGAGGGAACGGTAGCCCTCGCCCTGGATGGCACTGTAGTGAACAAAGACGTCACCGCCTTGATCACGCGTGATAAACCCATATCCCTTGGTGGCGTTGAACCACTTCACGGTGCCGGTTTCACGCTCTGCCATGCTGCTTCACCCCCTTGTTGCTCGTTCGTGGGGCAGAACGTTCTAACCGGAACCAAGACTGGTGCGTATAGAACGACTGCCGAACCATATTGCACTTTAGCTCTTTCCCCGGCGTTTGTCAAGTGGGGTCGATGGATTTGCACCCTTCCGGCTCGGATCGGATAATCCTTAAGACGATGAGCCGGCCCGAACACGAAAGGAAGGAAGCGATGAACAACCTCCACATCCTCGATCATCCCCTGATCCAGAACAAGCTCACCCGCCTGCGCGACAAGACGACGAACAACCACAACTTCCGCCTCATGCTCGAGGAACTGACCGCCCTCATGGTGTACGAGATCACCCGGGAGTACCCGGTGCGGGAGGTGGAGGTGGAGACCCCACTCGAGCGGACGACCGGCAAGGTCCTCGCTACCCCGGTCGTCCTCGTCCCGATCCTGCGCGCCGGGACCGGGATGCTCGGCGGCGTGCTCAACCTGATCCCGACCGCCAAAGTAGGACACATCGGGCTCTACCGCGACCCGACCACCCTGCAGCCGGTGGAGTACTACGTCAAGCTCCCCCCCGAGCTCCCGGATGCGCAGGTGATCCTCGTCGATCCGATGCTCGCCACCGGAGGAAGCGCCGTCGCCGCCCTCGACATCATCAAGCGGCACGGAGCGAAGCGCATCCAGTTCCTCTGTCTGGTCGCCGCCCCGGAAGGGGTAACCGCCCTGTCCGCCGCCCATCCCGATGTCCCGATCTACGCCGCCGCCCTCGATCGGCAGCTGAACGACCACGGCTACATCCTCCCCGGGCTCGGGGACGCCGGTGACCGGATATTCGGGACTTAGGACAACTGTCCCTGCTTTTTGTGCGTAATTGATAACCGCATGTGGACCTGTGCGGTAGCGGAAACTGGGGTGCAGCGGTAACCTCCGCATAGCTTACGCAAGGGAGGTTGTAAGATGCGGACAGTTATCGTCGCTCTTTCACTCTTGATACTCATCGGCGGGCTGGCACTCGGGCAGGAAGATTCGGTTTCGTTCTCCGGGAGCATCGGGGCGAGGGCAACGCTCCTTCCGAGCTTTGGGATCGCATCCTCGGTGCAGGCGTCCATGACCTACGCCGGGTTCACCCTGGGGAGCGCGGCCGATTTCGACATCTACCCGTCGTTCGGCGGGAGCGGGAGCATCTGGCTGGAGTATGCGTTTGGGCTTCTCACCACCGGGCTCGAGTCCTACCTCGACCTGGCCTCTCTCGCCATCTCCTCGATCGATGCCTACGCTGATCTGACCCTGTTCGACCTGACGAGCGACAACGGGATGATGAGCCTCTCCGGGGAGCTCGACATGATGGTCAATTTCTATCCCAGCTTCTCCAGCACCCTGACCGGGACGGTTACGGGCGGGTTCGGTCCGGCCGAGGTCAAGAGCACGACGATAATCGACCTCCTTCCGTTCGGATTCTCGTCGCAGGACCTGAGCTTCACCCTCACCATGTTCGACACGCTGCTCGGGGAGGGAGGTCCGCGGCTCGCCGGAAAGCTCGGGGCGAACTTCCCGGTCTATCCGTCGTTCTCCGGGAGCGCCTGGGTCGACATGAGCGCGACCCTGGACGTGGTCACGTTCGAGAGCAAGACAACCGTATCCCTCATTCCGTTTGCGTTCTCCTCGGAGTACATAAAGGCGGAGTTCGACATCACTCCGTTCTCGTTCTACCTCGCGACGACCCTGACCACCGGAAGCCCGCAGGCCGAGCTCGGGGCCTCGCTCAGCTTCCCGTAAGCGAAGATAAGACACCCACAACAACCACCAGCGCGGAGGGGGCCCTACCGGGCCCCTTTCGCTTGGCGCATCCGCACCGTGCGGAGCCGGTTGATCGCCGCGGCGATCTCGTAGCGGCGGGGACGGGCGAACGCCCCGGGATGCCGCTCCCCGCGGCGGAACGGATCCAAGACATCGAGTCCGCTTCTGTCGAAGAACTCCTCCAGTCGGTCGAGGACGTCGGTTAGCGGCGTCTTCCCGTCCATGAACCGCTGCGTGGCGAGATGAATCGCGTACCCGATCGCCCGGGTCTGGCTCCGGTCGACGAGCTGCTCCACGAACCGCAACTCGATCGGATCGCGGCCGTACAGGATCAGGTCGAGCGCCTTGGCGTCGATCTTCACCTCCCGCTTCCCACGTGACGGGTTGAAGCTCTCCGGAAGCGGGATCCGCGGGGTGACCCGGGAGAGCGGGAACCGCACCTCGGTGCGCCGGTCGGTGGGGTGCAGCCGCGCGATCTCCTTCGCCGCGGCGGTGACGGCGTGGGGGAGGTACTCCCGCATCATGATCACGGTATCAGCGACGTCGAAGTAATCGCCCGACCCGCCCATGACGAGGACGGTCGAGACTCCCAGTCGCGCGTACAGCTCGTGCACCCGGTCGATGAACGGGGTGATCGGCTCGTCGTCGGAGTGGACCAGGGCCTGCATCCGGGCGTCGCGGACCATGAAGTTGGTCGCCGAGGTGTCCTCGTCGAGAAGGAGGACCCGCGCCCCAACCTCGAGGGCCTCGATGATGTTCGCCGCCTGGCTCGTGCTCCCGGAGGCGTCGTCGCTTGAGAACTCGCGGGTGTCGCGGCCGTAGGGGAGCTCGGAGATGAACGGGCTGATGTCGACGCAGGCCACCCGGCGCCCGTCCTCAGCCCGGATCTTCACCGCATCGGCGCGGGTTACGACATACTCCCGCCCGTCCCCGGGGATGTGGGGGTAGACTCCGCGCTCGAGCGCCCGCAGCAGGGTCGACTTGCCGTGATAGCCTCCCCCGACGATCAGCGTCACCCCCTGTGGGATCCCCATCCCGGTGATCTCCTGTCTTCCGTCCGGGAGGGGATGGGGGAGAGGGATGGTGACCCGAAGCTCGTCCGGCGACCGGAACCGGATCGCCCGGTCAGGAGGGAGGGGGCGGTCGCTCGCCCCGGACTCCCGCGGCAGGATCGCCCCGTCGGCGACGAACGCGACCAGCCCCATTCCGTCGAGCTGCCCGCGGATGTGCTCCTGGTTCTCCACGCAGTCGACGAACCCCCGTGCCGCGGCCTGGGGGAGGTTCTCCCATGTGAGCCCGATGCGGACGATCTCCGGGAGCTCGCGGCACAGAATCTCCTCCGCCGCCCGGGCCAGGATCCGCCGCCCGGCCGCGGGCAGGCCGACGAAGATCCGCGCCTCGACCCAGTCCGGGGTGATCTTGACCGCGGTCCGTTCGAGGACCTCCTGCCCTCCGGCATCGATCTCCACGAGGCCGCTCTTCCCCGAGCCCTTCCTTCCGGAGACGACGCTTCGGATCGCGCGGGAGACCTGACGTGCGAGGAAATCGGAAAACGCGATCCGTCGCACCCGGTTTGCGAATAGCTCCGGCGGGAGCTTCCCGCTGGACTGAGGGACGCGCAGCCGGAGCTTCGATGGAGCGGCGAACGGGTCCCCTTGCACATGATCGATATAGAGGATGAACTTCGGGAAGGAGTACTCCCCCTCGATCTCCTTGTATGCCTTGTATCCCCGCCCGTCGATCCGGGCGAGGATCCGTCGCAGGTCAGCGTCTGTCTTCATCTCAACCTCCGCTCAGTACTACATCGAGGAATCGGGCCACCGATTCGCGCGTGGGGTGGGCCGGGGTGTAGCCCGGGTAGCTACTGGCGATCGCGGTGTCGCGCCCGAGGTCGAGCTCGTGCTGACGCACGCTGTAGAATATCCCTCTATCCCGGAGGGTCTTCGCCAGGTACTCCTGCTCGGACTGCCCCGGAGTGGGGACGATCAACGCCCGCTTTCCGAGCTCGGCGAGCTCCATCAGGGTGGTGTAACCGGAGCGGCAGACGACGAGCTTCGCCCGGTTCAGCATCTCCTCCTGGCGGGCGCGATCGAGGTAGGGATGGATCTCGATCCCGCCCCGCGGCGGCGGTGGAGCGGTCCCACCCGGGTCGCCGAGGGCGACCACGATCCGCCCGGAAAGCCGATCGAGCTGGGACAGAACCCTCTCGGCGAACAGGGTCCGCTGCGGCTCCGGGCCGGAGATGGTGATGAAGTAGTCAATGTCCTGCGGGAGGTCGTCCCGGCGCTGCACACTTGATAGGATCCCGAGGTAGGTGAGCTTCTCCTGCGGGATGAACCGGACGTTGTGGCTCATCTCCCCGCTCATCCCTCCCTCCTCGTCATCCGGGATCAGGATCCCCTTCACCGGGGAGAACCAGCGGGCGAGGAACCACTCCATCACTGCTTCCATGACCGGATCCCGCCACGGCGCGATGTAGCGGGGGCTGTGGGTGATGTAGTAGGACGGGATGTCGCGCCTGATCAGGCCGTTGCGGTGGTCGGACACGATCAGATCGAACCGCTCGGCCCGCAGGAGGCGGTCGAGGCGCCGGCGCTCCTGGTGCCACGTCCCGATGATGCGGGGGATGCTCGCGACCGTCTTGGCGTAGAACCCGGGTTTCGTCCGCGCCACCGTGGTCGGGATGTCTGGCCAATCGAGGTAGCGGGCGGCGTCCCCGAGTTCGCCCCGGATGACGCGGAGGGCGTTCCCGGTCGAGACGACGGTGAGGGAGCACCCCCGGTCAAGCAGCCCTTTCATCAGGATGAGATCGCGCGTGGCATGGCCCAGCCCCCAGGCGCTGGTGCCGAATAGGACCCGCTTCGATTCAGATTGTGGCATTGCCTTCCTTTCGGGTATATTGTACGCGCATTTTACGAACTGATGGGGCATAATGGCAAGACGGCCGAAAATGACGGAGGAAAAGAGTGAGGAACCGGGTGCCGCTTCCCCGCGGGTTCCGTGGTGGGGAAAGCTGATCCGATTCTGGCTGGCGGTTGCGTTCCCGGCCGCCGGGCACCTCCTGTTCGATCTGCGGGTGGAGGGGAGGGAGAACTTCACCAACTCCCCCGGAACGCTGATCGTCGCCAACCACAAGACCGACTTCGATATCGTCCTCCTCGGCCCGACGATCTTCTGGTCGAACCGGGGCCGCGGCCCGGGAGGGCGGGTGGCGTTCGTCGCCGCCGAGCGCATGTTCCTCCCCGGTTACGTCTCCGACTACATCCTGCACGGCCCGCGCTGGCTGGAGCGCCTCGTCTATCCCGCCAACCTGAGTGCCGTACTCAAGGCGATCCGCGCCTATCCGATCGGATACCTGCGCTCCCGCAAGCTGAAGGCGCACCTGCGCGCGGTCCTGGAGACAGTCGGCGATATCCCGGTACAGGACGCCCTCGCTCGGCCGGTGGAGGAGGTGATCCCCGGTGCCCCACCCCATGCTCCGATCTCCCGCGTCCTCCGGTACCGCTATCACGCCGCCCTCGATCAGGAGTGGGGATTCTCCGTCCTTGCGCCGGAGATCAGAAAAGAGCTGCGATCCCGGCACGTGCGGGAGGTGAGCGAGTCGCTCCGTCGGTTCGCCGCGATCCTCGACGCCGGCGATTCCCTCTACCTCGCCCCTGAGGGCGGCCTGGAGACGGACGGGAGGTTCGCGGAGGCAAAGGCCGGGCTGTTTCGGATCATCGCCACGGCACGCGCCCCGATCGTCCTCCCAGTGAACCTGACCTACGATTTCATGGCCACCGGTCGGATCAAGGTCTTCCTCACGATCGGGAAGGAGCTGCACGGGGTGAAGGGATGGCCGCGGGCGCGGCTGGAACAGGAGATCATCGACGAGATAAGCCGGATGGGGACGGTCACCTTCTCCCAGCTCGCCGCGGCCGGGATGCGCCGCCTCGCCGATCCGGATGGGATCATCCACGCCGGGAAGCTGCGCGGGGAGATCCTGCGGAAGGGGATGGAGCTGAGCCGGGACGGGCTGCGCGTCGATCCCGACCTGTTCGATCCGGATTGGTTCTCCCGGCGGTGGCGGCGGTTCCTCGCCTATGCGCGCCGGCGACGACTGTTCGGGCTCATTGGGGCGTGGATCGTGGGCGACCGGGACGCCATGTTCGCTCCGGGAAGCCCGTTCACCTACGCCGCCAACGAGCTCGCCGAGCTGGTGCGGTTCTATCCCGTGGAAACCGGCACGCCGACCGGCCGCGCGGTGGAGCGTGCCCGCGCTTAAGCGCGGATGTTCTCTGGCTTCATTGCAGCACGTCCGTGTAATCCTCGCTCCGGTCCCAATCGGTGCTGATCTCATCACCGGTTGGTCGGACGTGCCCTGGGGGTTATACTGGATAGCGGAAGTGATGGACGTTGGGTAGATCTTCGATCGTGAAGCCGCGCCAGCACATGAAACCGGCGCTTGCACTGGTCATCCTCGGGTTGATCTCGATCTCGGCGTGGGGAACCGGCGCGGTCTATGACCTCGACCTGCACGTCGACTTTTTCCACGGGAGCTTCACCGGGACCGAGACGGTCACGTATACCAACCCGACTTCGGAGCCGCTGTACGAGCTTCCCTTCCGCCTCTACCCGAACTCGCCCTACCTGTACGGGGACGGGACCCTGAGCGTAGATTCGGCGACGGTCGCCGGCACGCCGGTGACGGCGGAGACCCTCGGCGATGGGACCTACCTCTTCGTTCCTCTCCCCGCCCCGGTTCAGTCCGACGGGGAGATCGTCGTTCGATTCGCGTTCCACGGGCGGGCGGCCGACTGGCGCAATGGGCGCGGTAAGTCGGCCGCGGACTACGGAATCTACGCCGCTTCCCCCGCCGCAATGACGCTCGCCGAGTTCTACCCGATGCTCGCCCCTTACGATCCCTGTACCGGGTGGGTCCTTGACCCGGTCTACCCGAACGGTGACCCGGTGACGAGCGCAAGTTCCGACTACACGGTGACCGTCACTGCAGACGCCGGGCTGACCGTCCTTTCTTCCGGGAGCGAGGTCGGGACAGAGTCGGTGGGGGATGAGGTGAAACACACCTTCGTGGGAGATGACATCCGCGACTTCATGCTCGTCGTCACTTCGGGGTACGAGACGCGCGCGACGGCTGCGGGCGGGACCCTCGTGCGGACGAGCTTCCTCCCTTCCCACAACCAGGCCGCGGCTAGGGCCGCAACCCTCGCCGCGGAGGCGCTCGCCCTCTACGGGAAACTATTCGGCCCCTACTCCGGAACCGAGCTCGACATCGTCGAGGCCCCCCTCGGCCGCGCCGCCGGGGTGGAGTATCCGGGCCTGATCCTGGTCGGAGAGTCGTACTGCAACAACCCCTACGATCAGTTCTTCACCGTCATCATTGCCCACGAGGTGGCGCACCAGTGGTGGTACGCCGCGGTGGGAAACGACGTAATCGACGAACCGTGGCTCGACGAGGGGCTCGCCACGTACAGCTCGGTCCTGTTCCTCGAGCACAAATGGGGAAAGGAGGGGGATTCTTTCTTCTCCTCCTGGATCGATTACTACCGCCGTGCCCGCGCGCAGCATCCTGATCTCTCCGTCGCCTCGCCCGTCCCCCTGTTCCCGGACTCCTCCACCTACACCGCGTTCGTCTACTACGGCGGGGCGGCGTTCCTCGACGCGGTCCGGAAGCGGATCGGTGATACCGCGTTCTTCGCCGGGCTTTCCTCGTACTACCGCGACCTCTCCGGCCGGATCGCCCACGGCTACGACCTCATCTCCCACCTCGAGGCGGCGTGCGGCTGCGGCCTCGGTGACCTCGCCTCCGAATTTCTCCTCCCCGCCGGAGAGCGGGTACACTGAGGGCGGCGAAACTTTCCGGAACGATCCGTGTAGGTTCATCAAAGGAGGGATTACAATGAGAAGATTGACATTAGCGCTCGGCGCGGTGTCGCTCCTCGCCTTCAGCCTGTTCCTCGTCGGGACAGGGGCGGCTGGGAACGACGCCGGTTTTCTCGCCACTAACTATTACCTGATCTCGATCGGGACGGTGGATGTACCGATTGCGTCATTGATCCAGACGGCACAATCGACCGGTTACACCGTGATCGTGCGCAGCGGTGCGGAGGTCACGTCCTACCGCGGCGACCAGCCGACGGACGAGGACGAAGCGGTGCTCCTTGACTGCGACCGGCTCCTGTACGTCGACAACGGGCTGTATCTCCTCCGGGTGCGGGGAGACGACTACGACTACACCGTTCGCCCGGGGCGCGATGGGACTTACACCCTGGTGATCGTCCCCCACCGCGATCTTCCGCTCGACACGCTGACCGACGTCCTGGCGGCGCTGCAGGGGATGGGGGTGATCGGATCGGAGGCGGTCATGGAGTTCACGACGTACCCGCAGCAGGCGGAGAAGTCGCCCGCGCCCCCGGCCGGGGCGGCGATCGATTCCCGGCTGTACGCGGTCGAGATCGCGCCCGATTGGTTCTCCGCCGCGGCCGCCGCCGGGCTGACCCGGGTCGGACTGCGGGTGGAGGTAGTGGCGGAGAAGCTCCCCGGTGGGACGATCCCGGAGGATTTCCGCGAGTACATCGAGACCGAGACCGATTCGCTCGCCAAGCTCCTCCTCCCGATCTCCCGCTTGGTCGAACTCGCCCAGTCCCCGGGGATCGGCTATCTCCGCCCCCCGTACCGGCCGCATCCCGCGGTCCCATAGGGAGGAGAGATGATCAAACGACTATTGGTGTTCGCGTTCATAATCGGGCTGGTCGGGCTCGGGGCCGCGGCGGCGCGCCCGCAGTTGACCGTCGGAATAGATCAGTCCTCGCGGGGTGCGTGGACGAAGTTTCTCGACTCGTTTACCCCGTCGACCGGGATCGAGGTCTCGCTCCAGCCCTACCCGGCGAGCAGCCTCGGGCAGCAGATCGTCCTTGCCGGGCTCTCCCGGTCGGGAAAGTTCAACCTGGTGATGGTGCACAAGGCGTGGACCAAAAGCCTATCGCGCTACCTCGTCGACCTCTCTGGCTATGCCGATGAGGTCCTCGGGGCGGGCGCGGCTCCGGTCTACGTCGACGGCCGCTTGATCGGAACCTGGATTTCATTCGCCCCGGACTGGTTCCTCGGAGTGATCGCCTGGCCGGATGATCCGGACGCGGCCCTTGCCCTCCTCCGCGCCATGGGAGGTAAGGTGCAGGGCGAAGCGACTTCCACTCCGAGCGCGGGGGTCAGCCCGATGTCGGTGGTGAAGGAGTTCACCACCACCAAGACGGCCCGGGCCGAGCACAATCCGAAGCTGGACGGGTCACTAGAGGTCCTGCTCGACGCGGCGAAGGCGACGGTGGGGGCGATGGCGGCGGAGGTGATGGGGAAACTCCCGCCGCAGATCCAGACCGCTCTCACCGGCCTGGCGCGGATCTACGGGATACCGTACGATCCCGAAAGCGGCGAGGTGACCGTCGTCCTCGAGTCGTGGAGCCCAGGGACGACGGCGAACAGCGTCGCCGCGCTTGGGGTGAACCGAAGCGCGATCAAGACCGGCACGAAGCTGGTCAAGGTGACGGTCTCCCTCTCCGAGCTTCCCGCCCTGGCAAAGCAGATCGCCGGGGTGGCGTTCATCCGCCCGCCGTATCAGCCCTATCCCCTGGCGGTCAGCGGGGAAGGGGTGGCGGCGATCGGGGCGGACGCCTACCACGCCGCCGGGATCACCGGAAGCGGGGTCAAGATCGCGATCATCGACCTTGGGTTCTCCGGCTTGAGCCAGGCGCAGGCACGGGGGGACATCCCCTACTCCGTTGTGCAGAAGGATTTCACCGGCACCGGACTCACCACCGGGATCACCCACGGGACCGCGGTGGCGGAGATCGTGCACGAGGTCGCCCCGGACGCCAAGCTCTACCTCATCAAGATCGCCGATGAGGTCGACCTCGACCAGGCAGTGACCTACTGTTTGAACAACGGGATCGACATCATCAACCACTCCCTCGGCTGGTACAACACCAACTTCTACGACGGGACCGGGACGATCGCCGACATCGCCACCCGCGCGATCCAGGGCGGGATCCTGTGGGTGAACGCCGCCGGGAACGAGGCGCAGAACCACTGGGAGGGGACGTTCACCGACACGAACTCCGACACCTGGCTCGATCAGCCGATCACCTTCTACGCCACCGCCGGCTCGTACGTGACCATCTACATGACCTGGAACGACTGGCCGCATGCGGCATCTGACTACGACCTCTACCTGTACGGTCCCGGGAACAACCTCGTGACCTCGTCGACCAAGCACCAGACCGGGACCGAGGAGCCGACCGAATCGATCCAGACGACGGTGAGCGCCACCGGGACGTACACGATCAAGGTCAAGGGATCGGGCTCGAAGAAGATCGAGATCTACAACCTGTATCAGCACCTGACCCCGGCCGTGGCGTCAAGCTCGATCCTCGCCCCGGGGAACGTCGCCGACGTGGTGACGGTGGGCGCGGTCGATTGGGCCCACTACACCACCGGTCCGATCGAGCCGTACAGCTCGCAGGGGCCGACCAACGACGGACGGGTCAAGCCCGATCTAGTCGCGCCGGACAACGTGACCACCGGGACGAGCCCGTACACCTCGTTTGCCGGGACCTCGGGGGCGGCACCGGAGGTCGCCGGGGCGGCGGCGCTTCTCCTCTCCCAGGATCCCTCCCTCACTGCCGCGCAGCTGCGCGCCCGGCTCCTCTCCCAGACCGTCCCGATGGGATCCCAGTACGTCTACGGCCATGGGCGGCTCTCCCTCTCCCCGCCGACCCCGACGAACCAGCCGCCGCATGCCGCGTTCAACTTCAGCCCCGGGGCACCCCTCGTCGGCACCCTGGTGGCGTTCAACGCATCGGCGTCAAGCGACCCGGATGGCTCGATCGTCTCCTACTCCTGGAACTTCGGGGACGGGCAATCCGGAAGCGGGGTTACGATTCAGCACGCCTACTCCGCCCCGGGGACCTACACCGTGCGCCTCACCGTGACCGATGACGACGGGGCGAGCGACACCGCCACCCAGCAGGTCACCGTGACTCAAGCGGCGAACACCCCGCCCAACGCGACGTTCACCTACTCCCCGACCAACCCGGCTCCGGGGACGTGGGTCCACTTCGATGCCACGAGTTCACACGACCCAGATGGAACGATAACCTCCTATTCGTGGAACTTCGGGGACGGGAGCACCGGATCGGGCGCAAGCGTCTATCACCGGTTCACGAGCGCCGGTACCTACACCGTGCGCCTCACCGTGACCGACGACGACGGGGCGAGCGATACCGTCACCCAGCAGGTGGTGGTGCAGGTTGCAACTCCGCCGCCGACCGCGGATGCCGGGGGGCCGTACTCCGGGACCGTCGGCCAGCCGGTGACCCTGAGCGGGACCGGTTCGACCGGGACGATCACCTCCTATTTCTGGAACTTCGGTGACGGTCACACCGCAAGTGGATCGACCGTGACCCACTCCTACGCCGCTCCGGGGACGTACACCGCCACCCTCACGGTGAGCGGGCCAGGTGGTACGGACACTGATACGGCCCAGGTCGTGATCTCGCCGGCCGCTCCCGCGCTCTCGCTCCAGATCTCGCTTCCCAAGGGGAGCTACCAGGTCGGAGAGTCGATCGTGATCACCTACACCGTAAACCGCCCCGCCTACGTCTACATCTGCGATGCCGACCCGAGCGGGAAGGTGGTCCTCCTGTTCCCGAGCTACCTCGAGCCGAACAACTACGTGGGGGCAGGGACGCATACCCTGCCCGGCCGCAGCTACACCCTGCGGGTCGATCCGCCGGCAGGGACCGAGACCCTGTACGCGTTCGCCGCGACGAGCCGGCTCCCCAACTTTCCGACTAGCTTCGGGAGCGGCTTCCCGGTGCTGAGCTACGACCCGGCCGGGTTCCGCAACTCGGTGCGGCAGACGATGCAGACCCAGCTTCCGGCCGGGGAATGGGCCGAGGACACCCTCAGCTTCACCGTGACGCAGCCGGCCCCGAACCAGCCGCCGGTGGCAGCGTTCACCTACTCGCCGACCTCTCCGCAGGTGGGTCAGGCCGTGCACTTCGACGCCTCCAGCTCCCACGACCCAGACGGCTCGATCGTCTCCTACTCGTGGAACTTCGGGGACGGGCATACCGGAAGCGGCGTCTCGGTCACGCACTCCTACTCCCACGCCGGGAGTTACACCGTGCGGCTGACGGTGCGGGATGACGACGGGGCGAGTGCAACCAAGACCAAGACGGTCTCAGTGGCTGCTGCTCCAAGCTTCCCGGTGCTGCGCGCTCATTGGGCGTTCAACGAGGGGAGCGGGGCGACTGCCGGGGATTCCTCCGGGAACGGGAACAACGGGACGATCCACGGGGCGAGTTGGGTCTCGGGTAGTCCGGACGGATCGACCGCCCTCTCGTTCGACGGCTCGGGCGATTACGTCGCCGTCCCGGCGAGCGCATCGCTGGCGATAACCGGCAAGATCACGGTGGAGGCGTGGATCAACCCGTCCGGTCCGAGCGGGACGCAGCGGATCGTGAGCGAGGATGGGGCCGGAAGCGCGGACAATCACTTCTACCTTGCGCTCGAGGGAAACAAGCTCTCGTTCGCCGTGTACACAAACACGTGGAAGAAGGTCACTGGAACGACCGCCCTCCAGACTGGGACGTGGTATCACGTCGCCGGGGTGTACACCGGAAGCAAGCTCATGGTATACGTGAACGGTCACCTAGAGAAGACGCTCACCGTCTCCGGCCAGATCGGGCAGGGACAATCCGCTGCCCCTGTGACGATCGGGGCGAAGGACGGAGGATCCCAGGGGTTCAACGGGACGATCGACGAGGTTCGGATCTACGCCGACGCGCTCGGGCCGTCCGGATTCACCCTCTTGCCGTCAACTGGTAACATCCCGCCGATCGCCGACTTCACGTTCACTCCGACCAGCCCGCACGTAAATGACCTTGTCCGGTTCCATTCAACTTCCACTGATCCGGATGGCCAGGTCGTGTGGTGGAGCTGGTCGTTTGGGGACGGGGGCGTCGGCACCGGCGGCGGACCGGCGAAGCGCTATCGCCGCGCCGGCACCTACACCGTTACCCTGACCGTGCGGGACGACAAGGGAGCAGAGTCCACAGTTTCGAAGCAGATAACGGTATTACCATAGCTTAACCGGCTCACGCGGGGAAAGGGGAGTGCTCTTTCCCCGTTTCTTCTCTCTTGGTAGCACTCTTCGCGCCCTCACGGCGATAGAATTCGGATGGGCTTAGATCGCCAGCCAGGACGTTCGGCTAGCGAATAGGTAGGAACGTGTCCCAACGGCGGGCGAGTTTCTCCATGGCATGAAACAGCAAAACGAGTTTGGCCGCCTCACGCACCAGTTTCTGGG
>JAGGSO010000155.1 GCA_021159055.1 Candidatus Bipolaricaulota bacterium
GTAGTCCTCTTAACGAGGGACTCCTTCATGTCTCCCACGGATTCAGGTTGTAATCCAAGAAGTAGCTAACGGGGTTTCGAGGCCAAGTTTTGATGCTTTCCTGGTTGAGCTAAGCGCTCATCTTTCTCTTGCAACGCCGCCTTTCGATGGTGGAAGTACTCGAGGAATGATCACAAGCGGGTATCTTGGAGAGGCGCGGGGAGAGAACTACCGCTCATTGCAGATTGGTTGGACTCCGGGGATCACGTTCAGCTCGTCCAGGGCCCGATCGGCTCGGGCGGCGTAGGGTACGAATCCGTGGGCCCGGCACGCGGCGCGAAACGCATCGATCCGAACGCGGTTCTCGCCGACGTAGCCCGTCCCATCATCGACGTAATCGACCACCAGCACAGGCCGTCCCGCCCGCGCGATCCGCTCCAGGTACCCGAGGCGGTATTCGACCGCGGAAGCCGGGATCCGCTCGGTTTCATCGTAGAACAAGTCCTCGATCCCGATCGCGGAGATCGCATTCAGGAAACTACCGTCGTCGTAGTCGAGGATCCGTTCCCCGTTTTGGGGGATGATGTAAAACCCGGGGTGGACCTTCCGACAATAGGCCGCTATCTCCTCCACAAACCGGATCATCCGCTGCGCTGCCTCCTTTTCCGAGAGGTGGAACGGTTCGCCGTTATCCGGGTCACTCCAGTACTCGAACGCATCGACGATGTCGAGGTAGACTCCGGCGAACCCCTGGGAGATGATCTTGTCGAGGTAGGAGTAGACGATCCCCTTCCATCCCGGATCCCAATAGCGGACCTTGTAGTTCCCGTCCCAGTCCGGGTTTCCTCTCCCAAGCCACGCGGGCGGGTCTGTTTTCCACTCCTCCTGCCAGTAGAACCGATAGTCCTCCGCCTCGCCGATGCTGATGTAAGCGATCGGGATCGTCCCGGAGTTTGCTATCTCCTCGATCTCCGCGCGTGTGTAGCGCCCTGCCGCGGACCCGTCACGGGAATAGTCGATCACTACGAGGTCGAACCCGGCGGCCGCCAGCGTGTCCGGGTCGGCGTCCTGGAGTTGATACCCCCAACTCTTGGGCTGGAGGGTCGTCCCGGCCGGACCCGCCCCCGACAGGCAACCGGAGAGCCCGACCAAGGCCAGGAGGATCAAAGTCGACTTAATCGCGTTCATACCCTCATCTTATTCCCCTCCAGGGCGAGGTACCAATAACGCTCTGCCGCGTGCTCGCTTATAATGTTCCCATGTCAGCAGCGAAAGGAGAGGGATGAACAAGAAGATTGCTCCGTTCGGGCTGTGGAAGAGCCCGGTCACCCCACGGCGGATCGCCTCCGGGGTGAGGATCTATGATGTCGGTTGGGATTCGGACGGCGAGACACTGGTCTGGCTCGAGGGGCGTTCCGATCGGGGTGTCCTCGTTGCCAAGCGGCGCGGGGATGCACCGCGCGACCTCACGGTCGAGCTTTCCGTACGGGCCCGCGTCGGCTACGGCGGCGGAGACTTCACCGTGTTCCGCGGGGACGCCTACTTCGTCTCCGGGGGGAGGCTCTACCGCCAGCCCCTGTCCCACGGGGAGGCGCGACCGATCACCCCAAAGTTCGGGGAACCGGCGTCCCCGGTCATCTCTCCGGACGGGAACTGGGTCGTATTCGTCTGGAGCGACGGGGAGGAGGACTGTCTCGGGATCGTCGACGCGGCTGGGGCGAACTGGCCGCGCAAGCTCGTCGCGGGGAGCGATTTCTACATGCAGCCGAGGTTCAGTCCGGCTGGAGACTCGCTTGCATGGGTCGAATGGGACCACCCGAATATGCCGTGGGACGGGACGCGGCTGATCCTCGGCCGGTTCGGAGACGGACGGGTGGACGACGCCCGCCGGATCGCGGGCGATGATGGAATCGCAGTCTTCCAACCCGAGTTCTCCCCGGACGGGAGGTACCTCGCTTACGTCTCCGAGGAGACCGGGAACGGCGAGCTGTACCTCTACGATATCGCATCCGGAGAGACGCGTCGCCTGACGGAAGGGGAGAACATCATCCTCCCGGCGTGGGGCCAGGGGATGCGGGCGTACGGGTTCACCTACGATGGGGCGAGGATCGTCTTTCGCAGCGGAGAGGGCGGAAGGGACTGGCTGAAGATGGTCGACCTTGGTGACGGGAGGATCACGCCGCTCGGGGAGCGGTTCCCCGACTACTCCCTGTTCGGCCAGCTCGCTCCTTCCCCGGCGGAGAACGCGATCGCGTTCATCGGCCAGGCCTCCGTTGTCCCGCCCCGGGTGGTGACCGCTACCCTCGCTCCGGGCTACGCACCCCGTGTCCACCGCTACTCCCTCCCTGAGACGATCGATCCTGCCTATCTTTCTTCCCCTGAACCGGTGGAGTGGACCGCTCCGGACGGAGCGACGGTGCACGGCCTTTACTACCCGCCACGCAACCGTGATTATGCCGGAGACGGGCTCCCCCCGGCGGTGGTGATGGTGCACGGCGGGCCGACCTCGCAGTCGACCGCGGGGTACCACGCCGGGACGCAGTTCTTCACCTCGCGCGGCTACGCCGTCCTCGAGGTGAACTACCGCGGGAGCACCGGCTACGGAAAGGCGTACCGGGAGGCGCTGAAGGGGAAGTGGGGAATCCTGGACGTGGAGGACGTCGCCTCCGGGGCGGAGTTCCTCGGGGCGAGCGGGCGCGCCGACGGGAAACGGTTGGTGATCATGGGGGGAAGCGCCGGCGGGTACACCGTCCTTCGCACCCTCACCGAGCATCCCGGCCTGTTCAAGGCGGGGATCTGCATGTACGGTGTCTCCGACCTGTTCGGCCTTGCCTTGGAGACGCACAAGTTCGAGTCCCGCTACCTCGACACCCTCCTCGGCCCGCTCCCGCAAGCGAGCGCGGTCTACCGCGATCGCTCTCCCCTGTTCTCCGCGGAGCGGATCTCCGACCCGATCGCGATATTCCAGGGAGAGGAGGACAAGGTGGTCCCCAAGGAGCAGTCGGAGTTGATCGTCTCCTCCCTGCGCGCCCGTGGCGTCCCGCACGAGTACCACCTCTACCCCGGGGAGGGACACGGATTCAGGAAGACAGAGACGATAGAGTCGTTCTATCGCGACGTGGAACGTTTCCTCCGCCGCTACGTCCTGTTCGGCTGAGGGGGCGCTGAGGGAGCATTAAAAGGAGACAGATTGAAAGTCCTTGTGATTCTGAACGATCCGAACCCGGAGGGACTCGTCGCGGCGTGCGCCGAGGCGGCCCGCCAGGGGATCATCGACGGCCACAGCCCGGCGCGGGTGATCAACATCGCTGACCTTAAGCTGGCCCGGTGTGCCTTGTGTGGAGAGGACGGGTGGGGAACGTGCCGCACCAAGCACGAGTGTGAAGTGGAGGACGACTTCCAGTCCCTGCATGAGTCGGTCCGGGAGGCGCAGGGGTACGTGTTCGTCACGGGTGCGGTCTT
Source organism: Candidatus Bipolaricaulota bacterium (assembly GCA_021159055.1). Taxonomy (NCBI): domain Bacteria; phylum Candidatus Bipolaricaulota; species Candidatus Bipolaricaulota bacterium. Next base: position 3,442 of record JAGGSO010000155.1, read on the forward strand.
CTCCGCGATGGACGAGGGGATGCGGGCGTTCCTCGACCGGCTGCGCCGCTGCGAGGCGACGCGGGAGGAGTCATCCCTGTTCGGAAAGCCGGCGGTCGGGATCGCCGTGGCGCCGGAGTCGAGCGCGGAGGCGATCGGGCCTCTAACCGAGCTTGCTCGTGTCATCCACGACGTCAAGGCCGATCCGTTCGACCTGATCCCGGTCAGTCCCCGCACCCGCGATTACCAACTGGAGACGATCCACGACGCCCTGGCGGAGATGGTGAGCCTTCCCCCGGCGCTGACCGCATCGCTCGATACCAGGCGAAAGGCGGAAGAGGCGAAGAAAAAGCACACCACCCGCAAGCGACGGCGGCGCTAGTCGTTGGATAACGCGGAGTGGGCGCGGGCGACCACTTTGGCGAGGTCGACCGCGCGTCCCTCCTCGCGCCGCAGATGGAGGAAGTACTCGATGTTTCCCGCCGGGCCGCGCAGGGGGGAATGGGTGACCCCGACTACGCCCCACGGGGTCTCCGTCGTTATGAAGTCCAAAAGCCCTTTCAGAACCCCGATGTGAACGGCGGGGTCGCGCACCACTCCGCCCCGGGTCACGTTCTCCCGTCCGGCCTCGAACTGGGGCTTCACCAGGGCGATGATCTCCCCCTCCGGGTCGACGATCTCGGCGAGGGGCGGGATGACGAGCCGCAGTGAGATGAACGAGACGTCGATCGTGGCCAGCTCCACCCGCTCACCGATGTCGTCCAGCGTCAGGTAGCGGGCGTTAATCCCTTCGTGTACCACCACGCGCGGGTCGTTGCGCAGTCTCCAGTCGAGCTGCCCCTTCCCCACGTCGACGGCGTGTACCCGGCTCGCTCCGTGCTTGAGCAGGCAATCGGTGAACCCACCGGTGGAGCTTCCCACGTCGAGGCAGACCATCCCTTTGGGCTCGATGCGGAAGTCGACGAGTGCTCCGGCGAGCTTCTCTCCCCCGCGGCTCACATACGGAGCCGGGGCAACGAGCTCGATCTCCGCCTCGGGATCGACCATGTGCCCGGGGCGGTAGACCACTTGACCGTCGACCTTGACCCGCCCGGCCATGATCATCCGCTGTGCCTTGGAGCGACTGCGGATCAGACGACGGGCGGTGACGAGCTTGTCCAGGCGTTCCTTGCTCACTGATCGGCGACCGCCGCGGCCGTCGCCTCCTGATAGGCGGCGAGCCCCTCCCGCAGGAGCTCGACGGCGCGGACGAGCTTGTCCTCCTCGAGCACGTAGGCGATCCGGACCTCGTCTTTACCCTTACCCGGGGTGGCATAGAACCCGGTCCCTGGTGCGACCATCACCGTCTCCCCGTCCCGCTCGAAGTCGGTGAGCAGGAAGCGGGCGAAGCTCTCGCAGTCGTCGATCGGGAGCTTGGCGATCACGTAGAACGCCCCGGCCGGCTTGCGGCAGACGATCCCCGGAATCGTCTGAAGGGCGGTGTACAGGGTGTCGCGGCGGGCACGAAACTTGCTGATCATCGATCCGATCGTATCGGCATGGTGCGGATCGTTGAGGAACGCTATCAATCCGAGCTGCCCGAACGTCGGCGGGGAGAGGCGCGCCTGCGCCATCCGGTTCACCGCGCTCATCACCTCCGGGTTGTGCGAGGCGATCACCCCGATCCGCGCCCCGCAGGCCGAGATCCGCTTGGAGATGCTGTCCGCCAGGATTGCGTTGTCGCGCAGCTCAGGGAAGTCGAACACGCTCACTGCTTCCCCCTCGTACACGAACTCGCGGTAGACCTCATCGGAGATCACGAACAGGTCGTGCCGCAGCGCCAGCTCCGCGATCCGCTCGAGCTCGTCCCGGGAGTATACCACCCCGGTCGGGTTCCCGGGGTTGGAGAACATGATCGCCCGCGTCCGCGGGGTGACCCTGGCCTCCATCTCCTCGAGCGCGGGGAGGTGGAACCCGTCCTCGGCGTAGGTGGTGATCGGGACCAACTTGATGTTGGTCAGGTATGAGTAGCCGCGGTAGTTGGGGTAGAACGGCTCCGGGACGAGGATCTCGTCCCCGGGGTCGGTCGCCGCCTTCATCGCGAAGGTGAACGCCTCGCTCCCCCCGATCGTGACGCACATCTCCTCGGAGGAGAGCTCGATCCCGTGCTCGGCGTAGTAGCCGCGCAGGGCCTCCAGGGTACGAGGCATCCCCCGCGACGGGCTGTAGGAAAGGACGGAGATATCGGCGTTCCTCACCCCGTCCATGAACGCCTTCGGGGTCGGGATGTCCGGCTGGCCGATGTTCAGATGATAGATCGTCTTCCCCGCTGCCTCCGCCGCCTGGGCGAGGGGGGTGAGCTTGCGGATCGGGGATGCGGGGAGCTCCGCCGTCCGGGCCGATATGTTAGGCATAATCGAGTATCCACACCTCCTGTGTCGCCGGGAGGGACTCCTTGGTCAGAGACACCTCCGAGCTTCCGATTCGACGCACATTTTGCACCCGGCGGGAGAAGTTCTCCACCGGCGCGATCGGGAAGTCGTCCCCAAGGATGTCGGTCTTGTAGTGCATCGGGAAGACGACCCGCAGGTTCGGCAAGCGGCGTATCACCTCGAGCGCCTCGTCCGGCCCGATAGTGAAGTAACCCCCAACCGGGATGAATACCGCCTCCACATCCGCCAGCGCGGCGGCCTGTTCGTCGGTCAGCCGCTGGCCGAAGTCCCCGAAGTGGGCCAGGGTGATCCCCTCGAGGGCGAACTTGAAGATCGTGTTCTCCCCCCGCTTTGCTCCCCCTTCCTCATCGTGGTAGGACTTGATCCCCACGAAATTGATTCCGCGTGCGACGTGCTCACCGACGCCCCGTACCACCTCCGGGTTCCCCTTCACGCGCGAGACGGCGTTATGATCGAAGTGCTCGTGGCTTACGGTGACGACATCAGCCGGAAAATCAGGAGGCCGATACGGGAGCCGCTCGTCATACGGATCGGTGATGATCCGCACCCCATCGCCCTCGATCAGGAAACAGGAATGTCCGATCCACTTGATCTTCATCAGTCGTTCACCTCCGTTTCGAACGCGCTTTGCAGCATGTATTCTACGAGCTCAGGAAACGAAATTCCCGCCGCGGCCGCGGCCATGGGAAGGTCGCTCAGCTCGGTCATCCCCGGAAGGGTGTTCACCTCGAGAACGTAGGGGATCTCATCCTCCTTTCCGAGGCGAAAATCGACGCGGGAGAACCCGCGGCATCCCAGGGCGCGATGCGCAGCGACCGCCTCCTCCTGTACGCGGGTCGTCACCACCGGGGGGAGAGGGGCCGGGACGAGGAACTCGGTCATGCCGGGGGTGTACTTGGCGGTGTAGTCGTAAAACTCCCGCTTCGGCCGCGTCTCCACGATCGGAAGGGCGACGGGAGATCCGTCTTGCTCCAGGATCCCTACCGTTAGGTCCCGCCCCGGGATGTAACGCTCGACGAGGAGCGAGCCGAACCGATCCAAGATCTCCGCGGCCGCGGCTGTAAGCCGGTCTGCTTTATGTACGATCTCCACTCCTACGCTTGAGCCCTGATTTCCCGGCTTGAGGACGAGCGGGAGGCCGAGAACGGCCACGGCGCGAGAACAGAACTCGGAGATTCCCTCCCCGGTGTATGGCATCCCTTCCGGAACGGGAAGTCCTTTACCGATGAAGACTTCCCGTGCCCGCGGCTTGTCCATCGCAAGGGAGCTGGCCAATGGACCCGACCCGGGGTAGGGTATCTCCATCGCCTCGAGGAGAAGCTGAACCGTCCCGTCCTCCCCCTTTTCTCCGTGTAATAGGTTGAATGCAACATCAACACCGTGCAGGAAAGGAACGATCCCGTTGAGGTCTTCGATTTCCCCTCGTACCACCCGATAGCCGAGCCCTTCCAACGCCGCGGCGACCCGCCTTCCCGAGGCGAGCGACACCTCCCGCTCCGGGGAGTCACCCCCGCACAGTACCGCCACCTTCTCCTTCAACTTTATCGACCTCAAGCGGAGTATAGCTTCCGGGTGATCGGGAGGCAATGGATGCTGATCCGTGTCCCGCAGGGAGCGGACATGGAGGGTGATTTTCATACGCGTTCGGGTGTTGACTTCTATCCGTGATCTTTATATGTTGAAAATGATGGCTTTATTCTGTTTCGAGACGAAGGAGGCCGAAAGTGGAAAAGATGAACCACAAAAGAAGACGAGCGGCACGGCTGATCGCTGGAGTCGCCCTGCTCGTATCAGTGGCGATCCTGCTTACAGGATGCTGGTTGTTCAACAAGGATCCGATCGCTTCGTTCACCGCAAGCACATTGGCCGGAGAAGCGCCGCTCACCGTCAACTTCAGCGCGATCCTTTCCTCCGATTCCGACGGGGTGATCACCAAGTATGAGTGGGACTTCGGCGATGGATCGAGCGGTACAGGAGCCTCGGTCTCCCATACCTATACCGCGGCGGGAACCTACACGGTGGTGTTGCGGGTGACCGACAACGACGGTGCAACGGCGACTGCGCAGAAGACGATCATCGTGACGGCACCAGCGAGTAGCGGTGGTGGGGGACCAGGGCCGACCGCCAGCTTCACTGCGACTCCGATTACCGGGGAGGCGCCGCTGACGGTTACGTTCAATGCTTCGGCCTCGACCTACGCCGGACACGCGATCACTTATTACTCCTGGGATTTCGGGGACGGGACAACCGGGACGGGGATCACCACCACCCATACCTACGCGCCGGCGACGACGACCACCTACCACGTCGTTCTGCGCATCATCGCCTCGGATAACACCGAGGCGACAGCGACGAAGGACATAACCGTCATTGTCAACACATCGCCAACCCCGAGCTCGGGGCCGACCGCCAGCTTCACCGTAACTCCGGACAGCGCGCAGATCGGGCCGCACGAGTTCCAATTCGACCCGTCTGCTTCGGACGCTGCTGCCGGGAGGGAGCTGACCACCTACGTGTGGAGCTTTGGGGACCAGAGCTCACAGACGGAGACGAGCCACAATACAGTGAAACATACGTACTTCACCTCCCAGTCCTCCCAGAACTTCACCGTTACCCTGACCGTGATCGATGATCACGGTGCCACCGACAGCTACTCGCGCACCGTGACGGTGAAGAACCTGCAGCCGGTCGCCGGGTTCGAGATGAGAACCGCTACAGGGACGTGGGGAGTGGATGACATCGAGATCCACAATGCCCAGACCGTTTCCCAGACGATTTGGTTCCGATCGCAGACCCCGTCTGGTACGTACTGGTACAATGAGCGAACCGTTGCTCACAATAACCTGCCGAACGACAGCACTAGCAATAAACCAGACAATTTCGAGACGGCACCTTACACGTCCGGCGATAAAAATCTCTCCTACGATCCTGAAGGGAACGGAACCGATGGTACCTATGTCTGGGGAATCGTCACCTACGTGTGGAACTTCGGGGACGGAACCACGGAGACTAGATCAGCGAACGACGATGGTTCTTGTCCTGAGTTATCCCACAATTACACGCTCGCCGCTGATGAACAGCAGCACACGTTCACCGTGACGCTCGAGGTGATCGACAATCAAGGCGGACGGGGGACGCTCACCCGGACGGTGAAGCTGTACAAGAGCTAGCAAGCCGAGCGGTGCGGTGTGGGTGATTTCGCGCCGCACCGCTCGTGCGGGGGTTGCATGAAACGACCGGCGGTGCTTGTAGTTGGGATCTTGCTGCTTCTGCTTATCGTGGCGGGCTGTTCCCTGTTTAACTCCCCGCCGGTCGCCCGATTCACCGCCACCCCCCTCTCCGGGATTTCTCCGCTCACGGTAGCGTTCGATGCCTCCTCATCTGAGGATCCGGACGGGAGGATCAAGGACTACAGATGGGACTTCGGAGACGGTACCACCGGATCAGGCGCGACGACGGAACACACGTTCATCACCGCGACGACCAAGACCTACACCGTGGTCCTCACGGTGACGGATGACGACGGGGCGGCCGCCACCTATGAACAGAGCATCGAGGTGATCGGCGGAGGCGGTGGTACGGGAAACAACCCCCCCAGCGCTCGGTTCACCGTCAGTCCGAAGTCGTATGGAAATGCACCGCTGACCGTGACATTCGATGCTTCGCTCTCCACCGACGTAGACGGAACGATCGTCGCATACGCGTGGGACTTCGGGGACGGGACCACCGGATCGGGTAAGACCCTATCGCACACGTTTACGGCAGCAGCCACGACCAACTTCGCGGTCACCCTCACCGTCACCGACGATCAGGGGGCAAGCGCCAGCACCACCGCGGTGATCAGCGTGATCGTCCCTCCCAACGTCCCCACCGCCGGCCCGACTGCGGCAGTCACCGCCACCGAGCCACTGACGGTATTCGCCTCTACTAACCTCCCCGCCACCCCCTCGTTGTTCGAGGTTACGTTCGATCCGTCCGACTCCAGTGCTGCACCAGGTCATACGATAGACACTTACGTTTGGGACTTCGGTGACGGTGAGACGCTCTCCCTGAGCACGGCCACGCCGGTGACACACACCTTCGCCTCTGGTGCCCCATCTCATACATTTGTCGTCACCCTGACGGTGATCGACGATCAGGGACTGACCGACTCAGTAGCGGTGAATGTGACCGTCAGGAACTAGTCGCCGCTCCTAGGCTAAGGTAGATCAGTCCAGCGAGCCCGGCGACGACGAGGAGTCCGACCCACCACGGGGTCGAGGATGACTCCGCTGGTGGAATGGCGGGAGTGGGGTTGATCGCGCTCCAGTTTATCGGGTGTTCCCTCTCTGTTGTGGGGGCGGTAACCGCAGCGGGAACCGGCGTTGCTCCCTGAACCACGGGAGCGGCGATCACCTTCGGTTCGAGGAGGAACCTGTCTCCAAGCCACTCTCGTGGCACAGGATGAAGCGCGGTTTCGTTGAGCGCGATCGCCCGCAGTCCGGAGAACGGTATTCTGATAGAGCTGCTGGCAGAGCTGACCGATATTTCCTCTTCGATCCCGGTGAACGAAGCAAACGGGCCGATGTAGACCTTATTCGCGGTCTCCACGATCACGCGGGGAAAATCGATCGTTATTTGGCGGATCTCGCTTTTGGGGATGTCGAAGACACTGACCGGCCCCGCGGCAGGGACGATGTCGAGCCTGATCACCGCTCCGATCCCGGAGACCGTTCCGGTGATCTCGTGTCCAGTGGTGGTGAGGACGATGTCCGCCCCGCTCACAGCCAGCCCGGTCCAGAACAGGGAGATGATCACTAGTACGAGGGCAACCTTACGCTGCATTTAAACCTCCTTGCTTTCAGGGACGCTTCACCATACCACCTCTGGGTCCCTTCCGTCAAGTTGTGATAACGGCAGCGGCACGAATCGGGGTTCCTTCCACCCCGGTGATCTTGAGAGGGAACGCGATGAACCGCGCATCCTGTACGCCGATGAGTGCTTCGAGATTGACGAGTCCTTCAACGATCGGGATCCCCGCCCCGAGGAGGACGTGATGGACCGGGAAGTCGGGTGAATCAGGCGGATCAGGACTCGGGGTGTCGAGCCCGAGGATGGCGATCCCCTGAGTGACGAGGAACTCCGCCCCGGCCGGGGTGATGATCGGGTAGTCCCGATAGAACCGCTCTGTCCCGATCTCCTTATCCCATCCGGTGTGGATCAATACAGCCTTCCCAACGAGGTTTCCGGCGGCGGAGAGCTCTTCCGGTCCGATCTCCCTGGCTCGGGTGTCGACAAGCGCGATCGGGGGGAGGACGAGGGGAAGCTCGCTCACGTCCGGCCCGTCTGCGATGAAGTGATGCGGGGAATCAAAGTGGGTGCCACAATGGGCGTGGAAGAAGGTGAGGCGCGACAGCGCGTACCCGTCTGGTTTGAAATCGGCGAGCCGTTCCACGGCAAGCCCGGTGACATCCCCGGGATAGGCCTCCATTCCGTCGTGCATCGTCCGCGTGAGGTCGATTATCTCAACGTTCATTCTTCCTCCTTTACTTCATGGACAATGGTACGCGAGAGGGAGAACGTCCTCATCACTTCCGTTAGAAAATCGGTGCGCACGAGGAGGATCGGAACCGCCGGGCCGAGGAGGGCGGTCCGCACCGCGCTCGCCAATCCGCCTCCGGCCAGCTCTAACCTCCCCACCTCGTCGATGAACACGACCTGGGAGGAGCGAGCTCCGTGCTCGATCGCGGCGCGGGCGAACTCGAGCCCGGGTTCGGCGATGAAGAACCGACCGATCGGGATCCCGGGCGGAGCCAGGCGGGCGAACGGATGTTCCCTCCCTGTCGCCAGGTCGCGGACCACGTACCCGACCGTCCGTTCTCCCTCCATGACCCGCAACGAGAGGACGCCGCCGACCTCGATCCCTCTCCTTCCGAGCTCGGCGGCGATTTCCTCTCCGGTTCGCGTCTTTCCCGCGCCGATCCCGCCGGTGATGATGACCGGCGTTTTCGTCCGCAGCCCGTCCAGGACGGGCCCGATCTCAGTAACGCGCGTCTAGAGCTCCTTCACCAGGCCGACCTTCTCGTTGAACTGCTCGATCAGCCGGTCGATCTCCGGGACCAGGGAATGGATCCGGTCCCAGTAGCCGGGGAAGTCGTACCACTGCGCCTGTAATTCCTCGGCGGATTTCCCCATCTGCTCGACCCAGGTGTAGTACTTCAGATTGTGGATTCGCCGGCGGTCCCAGTAGCCGAGCTCCGCCATCCAGTCGGTAGTGATCCCCTGGAGGTGGCGGTGATAGTCGATCGCCGCGTCGATCTCGGAGTAGGGGCCGTATTTTTCCTCGAGCTCCTTGAGCCGTGATTGGTAGAGCTCCATCGAGTCGGTGAACACGGTCAGGACGACGTCGTTTTCGGTCAGCTCGTAGTACTTGGCAAACTTGATCGCGCCGAGGAGGTTCCCGACACTCGAGATCCCAAGCAAATCGAGCTTCTCGATGAACTCATCCGGTACCCCTTGTTTGCTCAGATACTCGTGCCCGGCCGGCTCGTTGAACAGCCGGATCAAGCGCATCGTGTCCTCATCATCGATGTCGATTACCATGTCAGTGTTTCTCACGTTGTGGATCCAGGGGACGTGCTTGTCCCCGATCCCCTCGATCCGGTGCCCGCCGAACCCGTTCAACAGCAGGGTCGGGCACTGCTTCGCCTCCCCGACCGCGATCTTGCTCGTCGGGTAGATCTCCTTCATGTAATCGCCGCAGCCGAGGGTGCCGGAGGAGCCGCTCGTCAGCACCACCCCGGCGTAGTTACCGTCCGGGCCGAGCTCCTTTTGCAGGACCTCCTCCATCGCGTGCCCGGTGACGTCGTAGTGCCACAGGTGATTTCCGAACTCGTCGAACTGGTTGAAGATCATGATGTTGTCGCGGGTCGCTTGAAGCTCCTTGCACTTCTGGAAGATCTCCCACACGTTCGACTCGCACCCCGGGGTGGCGATCACCTCTCCCGCCACCTTCGCCAGCCACTCGAACCGCTCGCGCGACATCTCCTCGGGGAGGATGGCGATCGACTCGCAGGCGAGGAGGTTGGCGTCGTACGCCCCGCCGCGGCAGTAGTTCCCGGTCGACGGCCAGACCGCCTTGTGGAACGTCGGATCGAACTGCCCGGTGACAAGCCGCGGGACAAGGCACCCGAACGTCGCCCCCACCTTGTGTGCCCCGGTCGGGAACCATTTCCCCACCAGGGAGATGATCCGTGCCCGCACCCCGGTCAGCTCATGCGGGATCTCGAGGTAGTTCACCCCGTCGAACCCGCCCCCGTGCTTCACCGGCTCGTTCTTCCACGTGATCCGGAACAGGTTGAGCGGGTGCAGATCCCACAGTCCGACCTCCTTAAGTCGATCCTTGATCGGCTGGGGGATCTTGTTTGGGTCCTTCATCTGGGCGAACGTGGGGACGATGATCCCCCGCTCCCGTGCCCGCTGTGCCGTCCGTTCCAACTGCTCTTCGTTGATCGTAAGGTCGATCATCTCATCCTCCCTAAACTCAGTTTGTCCATCGCGTCGCTTGCCGACGCCGGCTGTAATGCTATCATACAGCTTGGCCGAATAGCAAGGAGGAAATGTGAAGGATGAATTGGCAGGGTTGAAGGAGCGGATCGAGGCAGCGCAGGGGAAAATCCCATTCGACCTTCTCATCCGCAACGTGCGGCTGGTGAACGTCTACACCCGGAGAATCGTTCCCGCGAACATCGGGGTGAAGGGCGGGCGGGTGGTGTCGATCGCGTCCGATCCGCCACCGCTCTCTCCGGTGGAAGAGTTCGACGGGGGCGGGATGTATGCGATCCCTGGGTTGATCGATGCCCATTGTCACATCGAGTCGACTCTCCTCACCCCGGCCGCGTTGGCGGAGTCGATCCTCCCCCAGGGAACGACGACCTTGCTCATCGACCCGATGGAGATCGCCAACGTTGCCGGTCTGGACGGGTTGCTGGCGTTCATGGACGGGATGGATTCTCTTCCCTATCGAGCGTTCATCGAGGTATCATCCCGGGTCCCGACCGCCCCGGGGCTGGAGACGACCGGGGGAGTCCTCGGGCTCTCCGAGACCGAGCGACTCCTCGACCACCCGCGTGCGGTCAGCCTGGGGGAGCTCGACCCGTCCAAGATCGAGGAGCTGAGCGCCGCGCACCTGGCGAAGATCATCGCCGCACAGGCCCGAGGCAAGATCGCAAACGGTCATGCGATCGGTCTATCCGGGAATCGGCTCGACGCCTATGCCGCTGCCGGATTGAGCGATGATCACGAGTGCGTCACCTACGACGATCTCGCCGCGCGCCTGTCCCGCGGGATGAAGGTGATGATCAGGGAGGGATCGAGCGAGCGGAACCTGGAGACCCTCGTCTCCGGGGTGATCGCCCATGGGGACGACACCCGCAACCTCATGTTCTGCACCGATGACAAGCACCCTTCCGACATCCGTCGCGAGGGACACATCAACTACAATGTCAACCGGGCGATCGAGCTCGGATTGGATCCGATTGCGGCGATCCGGATCGCGACCCTGAACACGGCGGAGCACTTTCGCATCGATCACCTGATCGGGGCGATCGCCCCGGGCCGCTACGCCGATCTCATCCTTTCTCCTTCTCTGAACCGAATCCGACCGCGGTACGTCTTCGTGGGAGGGAGGCTGGTCGCTGCGGCCGGTGCCCTCACCGCTCCGGTTTCCCGGATCGATTATCCTGATGAGCTCCGTCACACCGTCCACCTGCTCCGGGAACCATCCGTGGACGATTTTCGCATTCCGGCTGCGGGGAGGCGTGCCCGGGTGATCGAGCTGATTCCGGATCAGATCGTCAACCGGGCCGGGGAGGCCGAAGTGGCAGCGGAAGACGGATTCCTGATCCCGGACCGCGAACGCGATATCCTCCCCATCGTCTGCGTCGAGCGCTACGGGAAGAACGGGAACATCGGCCGTGGGTTGATCCACGGGTTCGGGCTGAGGCATGGAGCGATCGGAGGGAGCGTCGCCCACGACCATCATAACATCATGGTCGTGGGGACCGATCCCGAGGACATGCGCGTCGCCGTCACGGCTCTGGCCGAGTCCCAGGGCGGGTTCGTCGTCGCCGCTGAGGGCGAGGTGCAGGCCCTCCTCCCTCTCCCGCTGTGCGGGTTGATGAGCGAAGCCGGAACTGAGCAGGTGGAGAAGCTTCTCACCGAAGTACGGGAAGCGGCGCGGGCCCTCGGTTGCCCTCTCGCTGCTCCGTTCATGACCCTCTCCTTCGTCTCCCTTCCCACCGTTCCTGCCCTCGGGATCACCGATCACGGACTGATCGACGTGGAGAAACATCGAGTTGTTCCGTTGTTCCTTTCCTGATCTTCGAGATATTGTCAATCCGGGCCGGTAATGCTATCATACAGCTTGACTGGCGCTTCGATCGGGAGGGAGGAACATGGCGTTTGAAAAGGTGCGTCCGCAGAAGGTCTCCGCTGTCGTGGCCGAGCAGATCATTGCGGCGATTAAACAGGGGGACTTTCCGGTGGGGAGCAAGCTCCCGTCGGAGAACGAGCTCGCCGAGCGGATGGGGGTGAGCCGCCCCACGATCCGCGAGGCCCTCGCCGCCCTCACCGCGGTCGGACTGATCGAGTCGAAACCGGGGAGCGGAAATTACGTGCGCAACGGGACAGCACTTATCGACACCATCGGGAACGAGGCCGTGCTGGTGCTGGAGAATGAGGATAGCTGCATCGAGATCATGGAGGCGCGCGGCCTGTTCGAGCCTCCGGTCGCCGGCCTGGCGGCGCAGAAGCGGACCGAGGCGGACATCGAGAACCTGAAGGCGGTCCATGCCCGGCTGCAGGAACTGGCAAAGGAGGGGGATCCGGATGCCTACCTGGACGCGGACAAGGAGTTTCACCTCGCCGTGATCGCCGCCGCTCACAACAACCTGGTGTCCAACGTCCTCGTTCCGCTCATCAACACGATGGACCAGAAGCTGTACCGCGAGTTCACCAGCCACTACTACTTCAAGGATCGAATGGGGTTGCAAGAGGTGGCGGGGCTGCACGACAAGATCCTCGCGGCGATCATCGCCAGTGATCCAGACCGGGCCGCTGCGGAGATGCGCGAGCACTGGGAGCGGATGCAGGAGGTTGTCTCCACGCGGTGATCAAGGAGAAGGGACGGATGGGAAATCGGAGGGGGCGTGACTTGCTGGTGTACCTCACTCCGGCTGCTGCTGTCCTCCTCGCTCTCCTGATCGGCGCCGTCTTCCTCGTCGTCCTCGGGGCGAACCCGTGGACGGCGTACAAAGCCTTGTTCGTTGGGGCATTTGGGAGCACGAACGCCATTGCGGATACGATCGTCAAGGCGACCCCGCTCCTGTTCGTCGGGCTCGGGATCTGCATCTCGTTCCGCGGTGGGGTTTTGAACATCGGTGGTGAGGGCCAGCTCGTGGTAGGGGCAGTCTCGGCCACCGCCCTCGCCCTATCGTTTCCGCATTGGCCGGGATGGCTCCTCATCTCCGCCTCCCTCCTCGTCGGGATGATCGCCGGCGCGATCTGGGGTGGACTCGCCGGGTTTCTGAAAGCCTACTTCAACGTGAACGAGATCTTGAGCACGATCATGCTCAACTACATCGCCGTCTTCGGGATGAACTACCTCCTGCGCGGGCCGATGATGGATCCCCTCCAGATAAAGCT
>JAGGSO010000156.1 GCA_021159055.1 Candidatus Bipolaricaulota bacterium
AGCTTTTAAAAAAGTCTGAGGGAAAAGTGAGGGAGGGCGTGGTCGGTACACAGGGGAGCCGCAAGCTAGTAACCCGAAATCTGGCGAGGATATTCTGTGTCCTACGGGAAGGATCACCCCTGACCAAGAACGAGATCTGCGCCCGGCTCGGGCTCAGCCGGCCCACAGTCGATCGGGCGATCGCCCGGCTCATGGAGGCCGGATTCGTGCGTCAAGATGGGTTCGGCCCATCGGCCGGTGGAAGACGAGCCATCCTCTACACAATCGACCCGCACGCCCGCTACACCGTGGGGGTGGACCTGGAGATCCCTGAGTTGAACATCGTCGTCTCCGGATTGGACGGAAACGCGGTGGTCGCTAAACAGATGCATGTTCCTTCCCAAATCGTGGTCGACCCACATGCTGCCCTTGATTTCGTGGCGAAGAGCATCGAGGATGCATTGAGCGCTGTGGGGATTGCACCTTCCCGTACCGTGGGGCTGGGGCTCGGCGCTCCTGCTTTCCTCCAGGGGGATACGATCACGATCGCCGGCCGGAACCTCCCCCACTGGGTGCGCGTCCCGGCGCGGAAGAGCCTCCAAACGGCCCTGGGAGTGCCGGTCTACGTCAACAATGACGTCAAGTTCATGGCCATCGCCGAGAGCCGGGCTCTCGGACATCCCGACCGGGTGATGGCCTACCTCGCCCTCCGCCGCGGGTTGGCCGGGGACATCCGCATGGGGGGGAGCATCCTGGTCGACGGGAAGCCGTTCCACGGGGGAAACGGAAACGCCGGGGCGCTTCACCGGGCGTACGTGGAGGAACAGGAACTGAAAGAAGCGCAATCGCTCTCCGCGTTCCTCGCCGATCGTCTCCTCGATCCGATCCTTCATCTCCTCCACCTGTTCGACCCGAACCGGTTGGTGATCAACGCCGGAATCCTGGGGACGGAAGAGGGGAGCAAGTTCGTGAACGAAATAAGGGAGCGAATTACGCGGGTGGGACACGAAACCCTCCCCCGGGAGTTCTCCGTCACAATGGCGAAGGATGAGAAGTTCAGTTGTGCAAAGGGAGGAGCGCTTTTCGCGCTGGAAATGGCGTTGCAACATCCGGAAGAGCTGATCGCTCAACCCTAACAAGAAAGGAGGTGATGGAAGACTCGGACACTGGCTTCACAGAACCAGCCTTACAGAACCACAAACCAAGAAGGAGGTAGAGAATGAAAAGAGCGGTTGTAGCGTTGTTGATCCTGGCGTTGGTGGGAACGATCGCCGTATTTGGACTGGCGGCGAATAAGGTAACAATAGCGGTCATCTGGAGCGGGAAGGAACTGGAGGCGTTCGAGAGTGCTCTCGTCCCGTTTGAGAACCAGACCGGCATCGACGTGGTCGTGGAAAGCATCGGCCGTGACCTTCCGACGGTTCTGGCCACCCGTGTGGCCGCCGGAAATCCGCCGGATATGGCAGCGATGCCCAACCCCGGGCAGATGAAGGAGTTCGTCGCCAAGGGGGCGCTCGTCCCGCTGGACGACCTCTCCAATCTCGCCGATTCGGCAAAGGCGTTTGTTGATCTGGCTACGGTGAACGACCACGTGTACGGGGTGTTCATCTCCGCCGACCTGAAGAGCCTTGTCTGGTACGATCCCAAGGTGTTCAAGGCGCATGGGTATACCGTGCCGAAGAGCTGGCCGGAGCTGATCGAGCTGTGCAACAAGATCGTCGCCGACGGCGGAACCCCGTGGTCGATCGGGCTCGAGTCGGGAGCGGCGAGTGGATGGCCGGGGACCGACTGGATCGAGGACATCATGCTCCGCACTGCCGGCCCTGACCTCTACGATAAGTGGGTCAACCACGAGATTCCGTGGACCCATCCAGCGGTGAAGAAGGCGTTCCAGTACTTCGGACAGATCGCCCTCAACGACAAGTACGTCTACGGTGGGACGACCGGCGAGCTGCTGACCAACTTCGGCGACGCCGGGAACCCGCTGTTCACCAACCCGCCGGGGGCGTACATGATGAAGCAGGCTACCTTCATTCAGTCGTTCATCAAGAAGGCAAATCCGGACCTGGTTGCGGGTGAAGACTACGATGTATTCGTCTTCCCGCCGATCTCGCCGGTCTTCGGGACCCCGATGCTCGGTGCCGGTGACCTGATCAGTGCGTTCAAGGACACCCCTGAAGTGCGCGCATTGGCCAACTACCTCGCCTCAGCGCAGGCGCAGGAGATCTGGTGCAAGGCGCTCGGGAAGCTGGCGATCAACACCAAGGTCGACCCGTCCATCTATCCGGATCCGGTGACCGCGAAGGCGGCGCAGCTGCTTGCCAATGCGTCTGCATTCCGGTTCGACGGCTCGGATATGATGCCGGCAGCGGTCGGCGCCGGGACCTTCTGGAGCGGTGTGCTCGACTACGTCAGCGGAATCCCGCTTGATACGGTTCTCGCAAACATCGAGGCAAGCGCGAAAGAGGCCTACGGGAAGTAGACAAATCGGTTATCGGGAGCCCGGCTAACCCCGGGCTCCCTTCCTTTGCAGGAGGGCGGACATGCGTACCAATCGACTCACCCCATGGTTGTACATCGCCCCGGTGCTGTTGTTGCTCGGCATCTTTCTCCTCTATCCATCGATCGAGACGTTCCGGATCTCGTTTTTTGGCCCGAGTTCGAAGAATTTCGTCGGGTTCGCCAACTACATCTACGCGTTCACCAATCCGGTGATGAGGACCGCATTCCGCAATAACGCGCTGTGGGTGGTGGTATTCACCTCCTTTACAGTTGGTTTCGGCCTCATCCTCGCCGTGCTGCTCGACCGTGTGCGCTACGAGAAGATTATCAAGTCCATCATCTTCATCCCGATGGCAATCTCATTCGTCGGAGCCGGCGTCATCTGGAAGTTCGTCTACGCGTATCGTCCCCCCGGCGCTCCCCAAATCGGCCTGCTGAATGAAATCGTCACTGTATTTGGGGGGAAACCGATCGGGTGGCTGATCGACCGCCCATGGGTGAACAACCTATGTCTCATCCTCGTGGGGATATGGGTTTGGACAGGATTCTGCATGGTCGTCCTCTCGGCGGCGTACAAGGGGATTCCTAAAGAGCTGATGGAAGCAGCACGGATCGACGGAGCAACCGAGTGGCAGGTATTCTGGCGGGTGATAATCCCGCTCCTTAAACCAACCATGGCTGTTGTAGCGACGACGATGGTGGTGTTCGTGCTCAAGGTGTTCGACATCGTCTACGTAATGACGAACGGAAACTACTCAACTGAGGTGATTGCTAACCGCATGTACAAGGAGATGTTCGCCTGGTCGAATTATGGACACGCAAGCGCAATCGCAATCGTCCTGCTTTTGCTCATCATCCCGATGATGATCATCAACATCCGGCGGTTCCGGGAACAGGAGGCGATGCGATGATGAAACTTCTCAAACGCGCCTTGCCCCGGACAACGCTTCACGCGGTGATCATCGGGATCGCCCTCATCTGGATGCTCCCCACGGTCGGACTCCTCATCACCTCGTTCCGCTCGCCACAGGATGTGGCCCACACCGGCTGGTGGACGACCCTCGCCCATCCGTTCAATTTCACCCAGTACACGCTGCACAACTACGAGACGGTGATCACTAAAAACGGCATGGGGAGGGCATTCATTAATAGTTTAATCATCACCATCCCGTCCACGATCCTTCCCGTTCTGCTCGCTGCGTTTGCCGCCTATGCGTTCGCATGGATGAAGTTTCCGGGGAGAAAAACGCTGTTCATGGTCGTAGTGGCCCTGCTGGTGATCCCGCTGCAGATGACGTTCATCCCGGTATTGCGCATATTTAACTGGCTGCATCTTTCAGGTACGTTTCCGGGAATCTGGCTTGCCCATACGAGCTACGGGCTTCCGTTAACCGTCTATCTGCTGCACAACTTCATCGCCGGGCTCCCCCGTGATCTGTTCGACTCAGCGGCGATCGACGGGGCGTCAACCTTGCAGACCTTCTTCCGCCTTGTCATCCCTCTGTCCGTCCCGGCAATCGCGTCGGTGGTGATCTTCCAGTTCATCTGGGTGTGGAACGACCTGCTCGTTGCACTGATCTACTTAGGGGGGTTCAGGAGTGTAGCTCCACTCACACTGCAGGTGGCAAACCTTGTCGGCTCCCGCGGTCAGGATTGGGAACTGTTGACCGCAGCCGCGTTCGTTTCCATGGCCCTCCCCTTGTTCGTCTTCTTCTCCCTCCAGCGCTACTTCGTGCGAGGGATCCTCGCCGGGTCGGTAAAGGGATGATAATGCCCACTTATGGCAGGGTAAGGCGTCTCTGCACCTTCAGACCGGTCAGAGGCGTCTCAACCTCTCCAAAGCCCGTTCCATCGGGGTGATGAAGATCCCGATCGCGTAATCACTGATTCCTCCCACCCAGATCAGCTGGTCCTCGTATTGCACAAGGCCGTTTCCAAAGATTGTTTGCGGCCTGTCACCGTAAGATTCATTTAGGCCCTTAGGCGCAAGGAGATAATCACTTACTGCTCGTACATACCCTTCTTGATCGACAAGGGCGAGTCCATTCCGGTAAGCTTGATCTTCCCGTGCGGCTCCGTGCCAGCCTACCAAATACTCACCCCCTTCCATCATCAATGCATTAGTAGACCAGCCCACTCGCGATTCCCACCTCTCCGGTACAAGGACCGGGGTCATAGAGTTCTCAGGGATGAGGTAGTCTTCAAGATCGGCGTCACCCCGCCAACAGAGGGCTAGTTCCCCAACCTGCGGCCGCCACAAAAGCACTGCTTTCTCGCTACCAGGTGAGAGAAGAGCGCTGTCCTTGGCAGACGGAGTAAACACCTCAGCTTTGTCCTTTCCACAAATTGAGAAATACCTGCGTGCCCGAAGTTCAAGAGAAGGAGAGAACCTAGCTATCCCCTGCACAGGCTTTATACTGACTTTATGATCCTTGTCGTACTGCCCTGCCCCGGTGTAGAGAATGTAAACCTCTCCACCCCACATCATGACCCGGGGATCCTCACACCCGGGGCCGAATTCCCACGTCTCCCCTGGCCAGAGGATAATCTGTGTACTTAATGGTTTGGATATCTGCCCCTGCAAAACTTGGTCAATGGGTACATCGAACACCCCAATGCTGGAGGTGTAGGTATAGTAGTCAAAGATCAAGCGAGGGAAGATTAAAAGTCGCCCGTCCTTAAGTGCAGCACCAGGATTAAAGGCAGCAATAGGTGTGGGGCGCAGATAATTCTTTACCACCAAATCAGTGGGCCCGATGTAAAACCGCTTATCAAAGATGTCATCCACCTTAGGACGGCGTACTCCCTGTAACTTATGGAGAGCATTTTGTGCCTTCCTCCGCAACCTCTTCTCCGCTGCCCCTTCCTTGGCGATCATCCTTACCCTGTTTCTCCTTTTTTGCTTCCGTTGTTGTAAGATAGCGGCGCATTCTACATCGTACCTTCCGGTTCATCAACAATCTTCTACGGTGAAGACTTGGCGATAGCAAGGTTAATGCATTTATCTGCCCCGCCATAGTAGAGATACCAATCGTTACCCTTTTTCACCAACCCTGATGCGAAGACTACGTTAGAAATCTGACCGGACCGTTCCCACTTTTCACTTGGTTCCAGGATCGGCTGATCGGTTCGTTTAAGAATCTGAGTGGGATCTCGTTTAGAAAAGAGTACGGCTCCCACTTTATACGTAATATCGTTATTCCATCCATTGTAGATGAGAAGTATTCCTTGGTCGGTTACGATTGGTGGAGGGCCAGGCTCTATCCCCCGGCTATCAAAATGTCCTGATCTTGGTCGCATGACCGGCTCGGGCGCAACCTTCCAGTGGAGAAGATCGTTGGAATAGGCGATCCAAATATTGGAATCGCCAAAGTACATCACGTACTCCCCGTTGATCTTCTGTGGCACAATGGCGCCGGACTTACTCCACGGCCAGGGGATGATGACCCCGTGCTTCTCCCAATGGGTGAGGTCCTTAGATGTAGCTAGAGCGAGCTTAGCCCGATAGCCGTTGTAAGCCGTGTACGTCATATAGTAGGTATCCCCAAACTTCACTACTCGAGGATCCTCACAGCCTCCCCAGATCTCATACGGCTCAGTTGGCGAGAGCACCGGTTCCGGACGACGTGTGAAGTTGATTCCGTCCACGCTTTTCGCAAGGCCTATCCTGGAGGTTCCGTTATGATCCTGCGCCCGATACAACATGCAAAATGTATGGTCTTTCAGAATAACCGCGGGATTGAACACCGCCCAGGATTCAAATCCGTCCCCTTGCGGAGTCAGGATAGGATTACCCGCGTATTTGGTAAACGGACCCGGGGCCCAATCCAAAGTGGCGGAAGGAGACTGAACCGCGGCAGCTCCAAGTTCAGAACCGACAATGAACAAAGCAAGAGTAAAGGCCAGCATGAGGAGACGGTACATGCGCTTACCTTTAAGGGCGTAAAAAGCTTTAATTAACATATACACAATGTGATTCTTACTGTAATTCTGTTGCACTGATAACCACCTCTTTTTGTTCGGGATTAATAACAAAAGCAAAAGCCTGCTTATGTTGATCATTCATAGTGCGAAAATTTCCACTTAGGTAGCTCACATAAAAATAGCGAGAGCTTCTCTTCAATAGACCACTCATTGTTTGATTCCACTTAAGTGAAACCCCTCGACAAAGTAGCGTTGGAAAATAATGTAGATAATTAAGACAGGGATGATGCTCATCACGGTTCCGGCAAGAATCATGCTCCACACGCTTCCCGTTACAGATTGATAGTAGTGTAGAAAAAAGTTTAGCCCCACAGGGAGGGTGTACTTTTCGGCGTTGGTGAGGACGACCATCGGCCAGAAGAATTCGTTCCAAGAACCTTGAAAGGTGAGAATGGAGACAGCGGCGATAGCCGGCATGGACAGGGGAAGAACGATCCGCGTGTAGATTTGGAATGTATTAGCTCCATCGATGCGGGCGGCTTCCTCGATCTCCCGCGGAATTGATTCCATGAACTGTTTGATCATAAACACAGCGCTGGTGGAGACCAAACTGGGCAAGAAGAGAGCCCATAAAGTGTTGAGAAAGGTCTTCATCCCCAAGAGTCGGGAAAGACCGAATACTCCGTCGCGAACTACAAGGTAGTTGGAGATATATGTTACCTGACCGGGGACCATCATCGTAAAAATGACGAAGAAGAAAAGAAAGTTTTTCCCCGGGAAGCGAAGGCGCGAGAGGGCATAACCGGCCATGGTAGCGGTTATTGCCGTAATCACGATACGCAAAGCGGCAACAAGGAGTGAATTGAGGATCCAACGGGGAAAGAGGTTCGATCCTCCCGCTCCCTTATAAGTTGTCAGAGCACGAATGTAGTGATTGAATATATATCCGATCGCACCTGGGACCACGTTTTTCCAGGTCAGATATGTTCCACTTATCCGTGAACTTACTGAGTCCGGAGGCAACGTGGCACGCACAAATTTAGCCCCCTTTGTGCCAATTACTGCTAGCGGAAGGACAGGATAAGTCTTATCCCCTTGGTGGGTGAGGATAACGTGATAGGCAATCTCCACCCCATCATGAGAGGGCTTTTTTTGCACCTCAACCACGTTTACTTTTGTTGCGGGGATGGGACTAGGCATCCCTGATTCATACGGCGGCGCCAAGAGCTGCACCCGGGGCAGAGGCGGCGTACCGGAACTTTCGGGATACCGGAAGGTTACTCCCAGCTCCACTTGGCCTCCTGGAGCCCAACCACCGCTCCAACCGCTTTTCCCACCTTGAATACCAAGCTTCCAAGCAGCAACCCAGTTAGGGGGCCAGAGCCGTGGTGCGGAAACACTAGGAGGCCAAGCTAGGGGATTATTGCGGAACGAAGAGATAAAGGCGTAAAAAAGCGGAGTGATCATAAATCCCGCAAGGATAATAAGCAGGGAATAAACAATAATTTTCCGTGCGATGTGCCGCCGGGCCAACCAACGCGCATCTACTTGATAAAACTGCCCTCTATAGTTGACGGTAGCAAGTTCTTGCTTATTTTTGCTCATGAGTACCAACTTTTCTCGGAGAACCCAAATTTACGCTGGATAAGTACGACAACAAGCGTCAGAGCGGCTAATACAAGAGCGGCTGCGGATGCCATTCCCACCTTGGGCAAGCCTCCTGAACCGAACACCGCCCAGTATGTGTAGTATGCAAGGGTGATGACCGATTCCAGTGGTGCTACCCCTGCCGTGATCGCTGCTTGGTCGAACATCTGGATCGTACCGATCAATCCGAGGGTAATCACCAAGAACATAACTGGCCGGATAGCAGGCACCGTGACATAGCGTAATTTCTGCCACGGGCTTGCTCCATCAAGATCAGCCACTTCGTAAAGTTCTTGTGGCACATCTTGAAGACCAGCAAGGAACAGGATCATCATCGTTGGGGTAGTGGTCCAGATGTTAAGCATCATGATGGAAAGGAGGGGTAGGGGAATGCCTAAAACTGTCTGCCGCGTCGTCAGCCATGGGATCATCACCTCGTGCATCGGGTAAGTGCGTATCACTCCAAAATGCCCCAAGACGATGCTAGCAACCGTTCCTGTTAAGAGGCTGATTCCAAGGATGGCCGGATCCATAATCCGCACTGGCAGCCCATGTCGTCGTTCTATAAACACCTGAACCCATTGAGCAAGGATAACCACCCCTAGCCCCACAAGGATCAATGGCCAGTAGTGACCGATTTGAGTGAGTAACCAGTTTATCGCCCCCCGTCGGTTGACCAACCAAATGAAAATGAGGGTTATTGCTACACTGGAGGCAACCGAGGGGACATAGTAGGAAGCGCGAAAGAACGTCAAGCCGCGGATCTTCTGATTAAGCACCAGGGCCAACAGCAGGGCGAGGAACGTTTGAGTAGCTGTGACAATTCCGGCATAGAGCAAACTATGAGTGAGCGCGAGAACGAAGCGATAATCACTAAATAAGTGTACGTAGTTACCAAAACCAACAAATTTTGTGATCCTGAAGAGGTTGTAATCCGTAAAGCTGAAATAAACTGTGCGAATAAACGCGTACAAGAAGGCAACAGCAAGCGTGAATAAAAGCGGGAGAAGGAAGATAAAAGCAGAAGCCCACTCTCCTCTTCTTTTCATTCCGCCCCTTCTTTGGAAAAAGGGGAGGCCACAAGGCCTCCCCAGAGACTCTTATTACTTGGATTCCTGGATCGTTTTGTTCAGCTTCACAGCCGCCTCGTCCATCGCATCATCAACGCTGGCCTGCCCCTGCATGATGAGGGTGAGGGCCTCATTGACTGGGCTCATGTAATCCCCGCCGATCTTCCCAAAGTTGAACGGGACAGTGCCGGGAAGGCCTGTCGCCTGGAAGACCGTCTTCGTCGCCTGAGCAAACGGGTCGGTCTTCTGGAAGAACGGACTATTGAGGAGGGCCTTCCGTGACGGGATAGCATGACCGGATTCGAGGATGTAAGTTTGCACCTCTGGACTGGTCAGGGCTTCGATCACCTTGAACACAAGGTCGGGTCGACCGGAGGGTGGGTTCTTGGGCATTGCATACCCAACCGTAAACAGATAGTTCCCCCGCGGACCGCCCGCCCACACGGTCGGCAAGTAGGCGGTGCCAAAGTTGAGAGTGGGGTTTTCATTGCGAATCGGTGGGATAAGCCAACCTCCCTCCAAACAGACCGCGGCTTTCTCAGCAATAAAGGCCGCACCAGGCCACCCTTTTCCAATATCAGAAGAGGTGGCAGCGATTTTCATCCGGTTGAAGCTGGTATACCAATCAGCCGCTTCCTTCGCTGCTGCTAGATCAAACGGTGCGGATCCATCATCCTTAAGTAGCGGCATCCCGGCTGCAAAAGCAAACGGCAGGAACCGCGCAGCATCAGGATTGATGCAGGCACCATACCATTCGCCTGGGTTGTTCACTTGTGCGATCTTAGCAAGCAATGTAGCCCAAGTATCGTTGTTATCAGGGTATGGTACTCCCATGGCATCAAACATATCCTTGTTGTAGAAGACAACAAGGCTGTTAAAATCCTTGGAAACGGCGTAAATCTTGCCATCGAAGGTAAAGGCATTTGCCAGTGCCGGGATAAGATCTCCTTTTTTGAGGATCGTTGATTTATCCATAAACTCATCCAGCGGCTGGATCATGCCCGTTGAAACAACTTGCTTTGCCCAAAACGAATCCATATAGAGGATATCTGCTGCCGTACCAGCGGAGAGGGTTCGCAGAACATAGGCGCGATAATCCTCAGTGATTGGTTCCCAAACAACCTGTACTCCAGGGATCTTACCGTTGACGAACCGTGCGAGTACATCCTGCATCAGTGGTGTATCACCGGAATATCCAGCCACATGGATAGTCACAGTCCCTTCCGCAAACCCCACGCCAGCTAGTAAAAGTACCGCCGCTAGTGCCAACAGAACCTTACGCATTTTTACCTCCTTCTGTTTTTTGTCGCACGTACCTTAAATTGGCGACCCTACCTTTTGCTTCGCTAACCATCACCCCCTTTGCATCGGTTTTTTTACTTTCGCTCCGCAGGATTCTCGTACCACAAGTTGTGTGGAAACCTTAATTTGGATAGGAGGGGAGTCATAATCCGTAAGGAGCTCTAGTAAACGTTTGACTGCCCACTCGCCCATCACGGTGCGGAACACCCGCACACTCGTAAGCGGAGGCTCGGTATGAGGGGCAAGAGCTCCGTCATCAAACCCCACCACAGCTATGTCCTGCGGAATCCGCAGGCCCGATTCCTTAATCGCGCGGATTGCCCCTGCAGCCGCCTCATCGTTAGCCGCAAACACAGCGGTGGGACGTGCGTGGACAAGCAGCCGTTGCATCGCCACATACCCACAGTTTGCTCCCGCTATCCCCTCAGCAACCAGCCTCTCGTCAAGGATGATCCCATGGACCTCAAGTGCCTGTTTGTACCCTGCAAATCGCTCAGAAAAGCTCAGGTTTTTAAGTGTCTCCGCAATGAAACCGATCTTTCGGTGACCTAACTGCACTAAATGTGTAACCGCTTTCCTAGCTCCACCTACGTTGTCAATGACTACACTATCCACCTCTTCCAGATGGTTATCCACCACTACCACCGGGAGTTTTCGCCGCATGTCAAGAATCAGCTGAGCGGGAATCTCACAACCGGCGAGGATCATTCCATCAACTCGGCCTTCAGCGATAAGTTGGGGAGCATTTTCAACCGCATCCCGAGAAAAGAAGAGACGATAGCCGTGTTTACTAGCTATCGCCTCTGCTCCCTCCATCACCTCTCCATAGAAGGAACCGTCTGAAAGAAGCTGATGCTTACTAACGAGGAAACCAAGATTAGTAGTCCTTTGAGTAACCAGACTACGCCCGGCCATGCTTGGGCGGTAGCCGAGCTGCCTAGCCATTTCCAGGACCCTCTCCCGCGTCTGTTTGCTCACCCGCCCCTTGTTGTTCAGAGCTCGAGACACAGTAGACGGGCTTAATCCTAATGCTTCAGCAATGTTATGGATCGTAACTTTTTCGCCCGTTTTGCTCAATCGATTGCGCATCTTTATCATCAGTATAATATGTGTCGCAAGAAAAGTCAATATCTGAAGTAAAAAATCACATGGAAATTTTGCGCACACGTTTCCGCAACCATAAGACCTGTTCCCAAAATAGATAGAGCTGATAATCAACTGACGATCTGTGGTCCCCCGTCTCTTCTTTGTATGGCTATCCTCTGCCTCACGCTTCATCGTCGCATTCCCAACACCGTTAAGATGCGAAGCTAGGAAGATCTTTTTGTAACCGGTTCCATAATTTTATTATAGTGTTACCGTTGCATTTGTCAAATCGTTGTTCAACTGCGCCGTGTGCTTTCCCGAATGATAAGTTGGGTTCTAAAGGTCTTATTCAACGGCCCCTGTACCTCCCCTCTCAGTCGCAGGAGAAGTAGCCGTCCCGCCTCTTCACCCATCTCTCGGATCGGCTGATGAACCGTAGTTAGTGGGGGATCAAAAAGCGATGCATAGGGGATATCGTCAAAGCCGATCACAGAAACATCTTTCCCAACCCGAAAGCCTGCTTCTTTTAGAGCTGTAGCCGCCCCCATTGCAGTAAGATCGCTCGCAGCAAACACGGCCGATAACTTCCGCCCCTGAGCCAGTACCGTTCTTACCGTCCCGTAACCGCTCTCGAATGAGAAATCTTCGTGCACAATATATTGGTCCTTAATAGCGACCCCGTGGGCGTTAAAGGCCTCTCTGTAGCCTCTTTCGCGAGCGATGGAAGCGACATGATCCCGTGGTCCATTGATGAATAAGATTTCCTTATGCCCCAATCGGAGGAGATACTCGGTTGCCATTTTAGCTCCGCTTTGGTTATCAGAATCAACATAATCTGCCTTAGGATATCCAATCGGCCTTCCCACCGTGACAAACGGAACCCCAGTCTTGAGGAAATACTTTAGACGCCGATCGTTCTTCCTTATCCCCAAGATTATTGCTCCGTCGACGAACCCTCCTTGCGCCATGTTTAGGCAAGAGCTTTCATAATCCTCCTCCGAATCAGCTGTCGTAAGGGTTAACCTAAACCCCTTTTCTGTTAGATAACGGCTAACACCCTGCAAGAACTCGAGGAAGAAAAGGTGTGAGGAAAGGCGCTTTGCGCTATGAGCCACAATTAAACCGATGTTTCCCGTTTGCCTGAGGCTGAGGCCGCGGGCAACGAGATTCGGAGCGTAAGAATGCGTCCGAATGACCTGCTCTACCTTTTTACGGGTTTCAGGATTTACTCCTGGTTTTCCATTGATGACCCGTGACACGGTAGCTTTAGAGACTCCAGCAAGCTCTGCGATTTCCTTGATAGTCAACTTCTGAGGCATAATAATATTATCCTCCGTTTAGAGACCGGTTTCAACAATGAATGGGAAAGATCCCTTTAGAAACGGAGAGGAGGAATTATCAATGTTGAAGGCAGTGATCTTTGACCTGGACGGCGTAATCGTCGATACCGCTGAGTACCACTATCTTGCCTGGAAGCGTCTGGCGGATGAGCTGGGGATCACCTGTCCTCCTGAACGAAAGGACCAAGTGCGTGGGATCTCTCGATTTCAAGCTCTCAAGATCGTGCTCGGGGGAAAATCGGTCTCTGTTGAAAAGGCGAAAGAGCTAATGGCTCGCAAGGACGCCTACTACCAAGAGATGATCAAAGGGATTTCCCCGAATGATCTGCTCCCTGGGGTTAGCGAATTACTAGACGATCTGAAAAGGCATAAAATCGCGGTGGCTATAGCCACGGTCTCCCGCAATGCGAGAACGGTACTCTCGCGGCTGGGGATCCTGGAGAAATTCGACGCGCTTGCGGACGGACATTGCGGTGCCCGAAGTAAACCCGCCCCGGATCTCTTTCTGCACGCGGCCGCACAACTTGAGGTACCGCCCTCGGAGTGCCTGGTGATCGAGGATGCTGCTGCTGGGATTCAAGGGGCAAAAGCGGCTGGGATGTGGACGATGGGCCTGGGGCCTGAGGAAAGGTTCCGCGTGGTGCACCCTGATCTCATTTTTTCTTCTCTTTCTGGGACAACGTATGAGGGCCTCATTTCCGCCTTGAAAGAGGAGTTTATCCACAGGGAGGCGTGGAGCATACGCGAGACCGCCTTCGACCCGCGAAAACAGCGCCAATTGGAAACCCTCTTAACGGTAGGAAATGGTTACCTCGGTACCCGTGGGACCCTGGAAGAGGGTTATCCGGGGGATCTTCCCGCCACCCTGATCGCTGGCCTCTACGATGATGCCCCGTTGGTCTACACCGAGCTTGTGCCCGCTCCCAACTGGACAGCCTGCCGGATCACTGTGGCAGGAGAACCGTTCTCGCTGACGCGAGGAGAGATCCTGTTTCACGAGCGAACCCTCAATCTAAGGGACG
>JAGGSO010000157.1 GCA_021159055.1 Candidatus Bipolaricaulota bacterium
TTCCCGCCCTGTACCCGCTGCTCAGGATGAGCCCCCAGCCCGATTCGGCCTTCATCTCCGCTTTCAGATCGGCAGCGATCCCGCGGTCCGGAGAGATCGTACCTTTGAGGGAGAGGGACCCGTTCCCGGCCGCGGCCGCGACGGTGAAACTCGCCTTCCCGAACTCCCCCGTCTCGGGGAGGTAGGGAAGGGAGAACGATGCGCTTTTCCCCTCCCCTTTCCACGCCCCGGAGATGATCAGTTTGGTTGCGGTCGCCCGGTTCAGGTCGTAGTCAAGTCGGAGGGAGAACGGGGGAAACGAGGTTGTTATCCGCATCGGGTCGAACCGCGACCCGGCAAGATCGAGCCCCCCGGCAACGGCGAGTCCGGTTCCCCCGAGCGACCACGTCAGGTGATCCGTCGTCTCCACCCGATCGAACTCGAACGGACTCGATCCGTGCACCAGGCGGTAGGTGTAGGAGAGCTTCAGCCCCGGGGCGGAGAGGTCGGCGGCGAGGGTCCCGCTCTCTCTCCCCTCCCCCGTGGCGTAACGGGAGAGATCGATCCCGATCCGGGGGGAGAGGGAGAAGATCGAAAACCGCAGTGGCGCTGCAGGCTTTCCACTCACGCTAGTTTCGATTTTCATCGCCTCCGCCGACGCATCGCCCCGCCACTCCTTGTACCAGCCGGCGGAGAGCCGCGCCCCGACGGAGAGCGGCCCAAGCTGGATATCCCCGCGAGAGAGGTCGAGCTCAGGGAGGCGCTCCACGGTGCGCGTCGTCCCGTCTACCTCCGTCGTCTTACGGGAGGCGGCGAGGGAGAGGTCCCACTCCCCGAGCGCCTGGGTGAACGCGGCGGAGAAACTCAGGCTTGTCGTCTTCCCCACCGCCTTGTAGCTGACGCTCCCCGCTGCCTCCCCTCCACCGGGGAGGGAGAGGCGGGGGGCGAGGGAGACCTCAGTCACTGAATCCCCGACCTTGGCCGGGAAGAAGTAGACCCGTGCCCTCCCGGACAGGCCGGCGAGGGCGTAGTGGACGACCGCCCCCAACCCGATCTCTTGAAACCGGCTGAAGTAGTCGAACAGGATCGCCCCGTAGTTTTCCCGATCGAAGTAGAACGGGAGATTCCACTTGAGAAAAAATCCGTGCAGCGCGCTCTCCCCGACCGCCGGGAAGAGGGGGCTCTCCAGTGTCTCCTTGAGCGGCTGCACGTATACCGGGAGCCAGAATACCCGCGTTCCAAACGTCCGCACGGACAGGTTGAACGCTACGATCAGCCGGTTCGGGTAGAGGATCAGTCTTCCCGTCTCGATCGAGTACGGTTGCGCTCGCAGCAGCCCCCCACAGCAGTCGCAGGTGGACAGTTCCCCATCAGTGATCTCGATCTCGTCCACCTCCCCGTTCGCATCGAACGCAATCCTCCCCTCCTTCCCCCGGTAGATCAGGAGGTGTTCCTCCCCCTTGGAGTTCTTGAACTTGCTTTTCCCCTGAAACGAACCCGCGCTCGCCTCCCCGGTGGTGAGCCCACCTCCGTCCGGGACCAGCCGAGCGGAGACCTCATCCCCGGTCAGTTCCAACCCGTCTCCGACCCGGAGGGATACCGCACCGGTCGCGGACATGCTCCAGCTCCCATCCTCCTCCCGATCGAGCCGAACCCGGTCGGCGGAGAGGGCCGTCTTCTCGTAGGAGAGGTGCACGTTACCGTTGGCTTCCACGTGCGCCTCGTCGGACGAGATGAAGAGCCGGTCGCAGTCGATCGCCACCGGTGGCGTCGCCCCGAACGCGGTCCCGGCAAGGAGGAAGACGAACAGGAACGGGAGGAACCGGCGGACCCACCGCCGCGCGTTCCCGGAGTGGAGACGGTCGAGGCGGAGAAAGAGGAAGATCCCGATGACCCCGAAGGCGAGGTCCGGGATCCACGCCGCGAGCGCGGGAGAGATGATCCCCCGTCTTCCCAGGGTTTGGGTCCAGAGGAGGGTCCCCTGGAACCCACCGACGAGGAGGAACCCGATTACGATTCCCACTGCCCGGCTCCGCCACGCAAACAGGAGGCTCGTCGCCCCGCCGAACAGGACGAAGACCACGGCGGCGAGCGGAATCGCCAGCTTGAGGTTGCACTCGACGATGAGCTCATCGGCGGAGAGCCCGCTCCGCCGCAGGAGCGCGATCCTCTCCCGCAGCTCGTTTATCCCCATCTCCGCCGGGGTGCGGGACGAGACGAGCGCCCCGATCCCCGCGCTCCCCACCGCGATGCGGAAGTGATCGAACTTGCCGGTGTAGATCAGTACTCCGTCGGAATCGTATCCGTAGACACGGCCGTCCTTGAGGTCCCACGCTTCTTTGTCCCACTTCCCCTCCCGGGCGGTGAGGATCGTCACCGCGGCGTTCGCCGTGGGGAACAGTTTTCTCTGGGTATCGTAGATCAGGACCTCGTGCAGCGTTCGGTCGGACTCGTCGTAGCGGCGAACGTAGAAGAACTCCCCTTCCGGCCCGCGGAAGAACGTGTTGGCGCGGATGTGCGGCGCCCCCTCCCGAAAGATGATCCCGCGCAGGGTAGCCTGGTACGCCCGCTCCGCCGGAGGGACGGCCCAGTTGTAGAGACCGAAGTCGCCGATCCCGAGGAAGAGGGCGGCGATCACGAGCGGGAGAAGGATCCGCCGCAGCGGGATCCCGCTCGCCTCCAGGGCCATGATCTCCCGGTCGTGCACGAGCCGCCCCAATCCGAGGAAGGTGGCGAACAGGCCGCTCACCGGGAGGGCGAGGACGAGCATCGTCGGGGTCTTGAGGACGAGGAGGCGAAGCATGACGGAAAACCCGACCCCGCGGTCGACCAACAGCCCGGATAAGGACAGAATCAAATTGAGGAGGATGAACAAGAACAACCCCCCGACGGATACGAGGAACGGGCCGATCATCTCCCTGAGGATGTAGCGGTCGAACCGACGCATGATCATGAAATGATGATACCGAAAAATCCGTGGGCATGGCCAATCTTTCCGATTGACCACGCTCATCCCGCCGGGTATAGTGGAGGCATGGGAAAGAAGGCCTACATCGAGACCTGGGGCTGTCAGATGAACGTGCATCAGTCGGAGCGGATCGCGGGTCTGCTCGCACGAGCGGGGTACGAGCCGACCGACGACATCTCCACCGCTGATCTAATCGTGTTCAACACGTGCGCCGTCCGCCAGAAGGCGGAAGAGAAGGTGTACGGACGGATCGGTGAGGTGATGGAGCAGAAGCGGACCCGTCCGGTCCTGTTCGGGTTCGGTGGTTGCATCGGGCAGGTTCGCGGCGAGGCCCTGTTGCGCCGGTTCCCGGCGATCGATTTCCTGTTCGGGACGAGCGACCTGAACGCCCTCCCCGACCTCGTGGCTCGTGCCGCCGCCGGGGCCCGGGTCGTCCACCTCCCGCCGCCGCGGGGGACGGAGGAGCTCCCGGTGCGGCGGGCGAGCCGGGTGACGGCGATGGTGACGATCTCCGAGGGCTGTTCGAACGGCTGTTCCTACTGCATCGTCCCGCGCGCCCGCGGTCCGCTGCGCAGCCGCCCACCGGAATACGTCCTGCGCGAGGTGGAGGAAGCACTCGCTGCGGGATACAAGGAGGTGCTCCTCCTCGGGCAGAACGTCGATTCCTACGGGCGGGACCGCCCGGAGTACGGGGACTTCGCCGCTCTCCTCGAGCAGGTGGCGCGGCTGGGGGTCCCGCGGATCAGGTTCACCAGCTCCCACCCCCGCGATATGACCACCCGGGTCCTGGAGGCGGTCGCTGCCCACCGGAACGTGTGCAATCACATCCACCTCGCCGTCCAGTCGGGGAGCGATCGGATCCTGCGGGAGATGAACCGCGGCTACACCGCGGGCGAGTTCCTCGACATAGTCAAGCGGGCACGGGAGCTGATCCCCGGGATCAACGTCACCACCGACATCATCGTCGGCTACCCCGGCGAGACGGAGGCCGACTTCCGCGCCACGATCGAGTTGATCGAGGAAGCCCGGTTCGGGACGATCTTCGTCGCCAAGTACTCCCCCCGCCCCGGGACGCGCAGCTCCCGCCTCCCGGATGACGTCCCCCCGGAGGTGAAGGAGGCCCGATTGCAAGAGGTCCTCGCCCTATCCCGGCGGATCGGGCTCGAGATCAACCAACGGTTCATCGGTCGGACGGTCGAGGTCCTCATCGAGGGGAGGAACAGAAACGGCGATCCGTACGGGAGGACAGACGATCACCGCACCGTCGTCCTCCCCGGCGCCACAGTGGAGGCAGGCGAGTTCGCGGTGGTTCGCATCACCAGGGCAACGAGCGCCGGTCTCCACGGTGAGCCGGCCGTGCCGCTGGAAGTGAAGGGGGAAGGATGATCATCACCGTAACGCTCAACCCGGCGATCGACAAGATCTACTGGGTCGACCGCCTCCGCATCGAGGAGGAGGCGCAGGAGGAGTTCCTCACCCGCGCCGTCCGCAGCCAGACCTCGGCCGGGGGGAAGGGGATAAACATCTCGATCTTCCTCGCCCGACTCGGGGTGGAGAACGTGGCGATGGGGTTCGTGGGCGGACATACCGGCCACGTGGTGGTGCGCGACCTGCGCGACGAGGGGGTGACCACCAACTTCGTCTGGGTGGAGGGGGAGACGCGGACGAACGTCACCATCCTCGAACGCGGCCGCGAGTTCATCCCGATAATGGTGAGCGAGGAAGGCCAGGCGGTATCCCCAGTGGAGATGGAACGGTTCATGCGCCGCTACAAGCGGATCGTCCGGCGCGCGGACTGGGTGATCCTCGCCGGGAGCCTCCCTCCCGGGGTGGAACCGGACACCTATCGCGTCCTTGCCGCCCAGGCGCAGGCGGCGGGGGCAAAGGTGGCGGTGATGGCCGGCGGGACTCCCCTGGCCCGCGTCCTTGCCGCCGGACCGGACATCGTCAAGCCGGACACCCGCGAGCACCTGGTACTGGAGAACACACACCTTTCCACGCGGGAGCGGATCATCGCCGTGGGGAGGAAGGTGGTCGAACATGGGGTGGGAATGGTGGTCATCTCCCACGAGGTGGTAGGGGACCTGGTGATCACCAAGGACGGGGGTTGGGATATCGAATCCCGCGTTCCCGCGACCCGGTTCAAGAACCTCGTCGGGGCGGACGACGCCCTCATCGGCGGGATCGTCTACAAGCTTCACTCCGGCGCCCCACTCGAGGAGGCGCTCCGGTTCGGGATGGCGGCGGGGATCGCCAGCGCGGAGTCGGAGGAGAAGCTGTGTAATGACGTGGATGAGATCTCCCACGAGATGGAGCGGATCACCCTGACGCCGCTAGGAGGGAAAGATGCGGGTGAGTGAGATCATGACCAAGGACTTGACGGCGGTGGAGAAGGACATCTCCGTGCGGGAGCTGATATTCATCCTCAACTCCGCCGACATATCAGTGATGCCGATTGTGGACGATGACGGAGTCCTGATCGGAATAATCTCCGAGAAGGACCTGATCAAGGCGGCCCTCCCCGGCTACTTTGAAATGCTCCACAGCACCTCGTTCATCCCGGACTTGAACCAATTCTCCACCAAGCTTGCCAAGATCGCGCGCGACCCGATCGAACGGTACATGAAGCGTGATGTGGTGTCGATCGCGGTCGACGACGACGACCTCCAGGCGGCCGATCTCCTCATCCGCAAGAACCTGCGCAGCCTCCCGGTGATCGATAAGGAAGGGAGGCTCGCCGGGGTGGTGCGCCGGATCGACCTCCTTCGCAACCTCCTGTAGTAGGATGTCCGTCCCGTGGGAAGCCATCGGCCTGTCCCGGTTCTGTGCCGTCGACGGGGAGATGCGGGTCTGCGTCGAAGGTGGTGAACCCCGGCCGGAGCGCGACTGTACTGACACTCCGCTCGTCTCTTATGCTGATACCGACGGTATCTCACTCGGGCTCCTCGCCCGGGTCCTCCTCCCGACCCTCTCCGACCACTCCCTGAGCGGGCTCTGCTCCTACTTTCGGGTAACGAACCGAAAGGGAGAGCGGATCGTCGCGCTCCTTGCCGGGTTGATCGAAGAGGGGATGACGGTCTCCCCCCGTCTCCTCGCCCTCCTCAGCCGCCTCCTCCCCGGGCCGACCGGGGACCTCCTCTCGGCCCTCGTCCCCCATGCCTCCACTTCGGAGGAGCGTCCCCCGGCAGAGCCCACTCTTGACCAAGGGAAGGAATCGCCCGCGCCCGTCGTCACGGTGGAGGATGCCCTCTCCCCCACCGGCCCGGTCGGACAGGGGATGGCCGCGTTCGAGGACCGCCCTGGTCAGCTCGAGATGGCCCGGCTGGTGGAGGAGACGTTCTCCACCGGCGGGAAGCTCCTGGTCGAGGCCGGCCCCGGAACAGGAAAGACGTTCGCCTACCTCGTTCCCGCTCTCATCTACCTGCGCGATCATCCCGGGACACGGATCGTGGTCTCCACGCGCACCAAGCAGTTACAGGAGCAGGTGTACGAGAAGGATATCCCGTTCTTGATTCCGCGGATCGCCCCGGGAGTGAAGGCGGCCCTGCTCAAGGGGCGGGAGAACTACGCCTGCCTGCGCCAGTGGGAGCGGGTCCTCCCCGAGGTGATGGATGGGCTGGACCGCGACCTCCTCATCCCCCTCGCCTACTTCGCCGGGTGGCTGTTCCGGACCGAGACCGGCGACATCGAGGAGAACCGTGCCTTCCTCTCCGCCCCCCGCGGGTGGGAGCTCTGGCCCCGCCTCGCCGACAGCCCGCATCGCTGCTCCGGGCCGATCTGTCCGTTCTATGATGACTGCTTCTCCTTCGCCGCCCGGCGCCGCGCCCGCGCCGCCGGGTTGGTGGTGGTGAACCATTCCCTCCTCCTCGCCGATCTCGCGGCCGATGGGGGGATCCTCGGACCGTACGACTACTTGATCGTGGACGAGGCCCACTCGCTGGAAGGGACGGCGCGGGATGCGTTCACCGTTCGCCTCTCCGCTGCGACCCTCGATCGGTTCCTGGGGGAGGTGCACCGCCGCCGTGGGGGGTGGACGGGCCGGGTTCCGCTTCCGCCTGATGATCCGCGAATCTCCTCCCTGCGCGAGCTGGTGGGGACGCTCCGGAGCGCCAATCTCCGCCTGTTCACCCGCCTCGGAGACCTTCTTCCTTCAGAACAGCGCGGGCCCACCCCTGCTCTCGACCTCGGCACGGAGGCAACGCGGATCGTCAACCTCCTCGCCCGCCTGCGGGCAGAGATCGAGGGACTGGGTGAGGTGCTCGAGGACGACGCACCCGACCTCGCCCGGGAGGCGGAGCGCCTCTCCGTCGGGGCAGACGAGATCGCCGGGGTGTACTCCACCCTGTTCTCCCCGCCGCAGGAGGGATACGTCCACTGGTACGAACGCAGAGGGGACGGAGTCTTCCTCCATTCCACCCCGCTCGCCGTCGATCGGATCCTTGCTGAGGCACTGTATCCCCGCGCGAAGGGGATCGTCCTCACCTCCGCCACCCTCACCACCGATTCCGGGTTCTCCTACATCAGGCAGGCGTTGGGCCTCGCCGCTGCCGGAGAGCGAGTGCGTGAGGCGGTAGTGGCAAGCCCGTTCTCCTACCAGGAAGGGATGCGCATCTACCTTCCCCGGTTCCTCCCCCCGGTGAACGGAGACGGGGAGGAGTACGCGGGTGCTCTGTCCGAGCTGATCACCGCTCTTGCCCCGCTCGAGCGGAAGGTCCTCGTCCTGTTCACCTCCTATCGACTCCTCAACGCGGTCCATGCCCGCCTTTCCGGGACGATCCTCGCCCAGGGGATCGACGGCCCGCGTGGGAAGCTGCTCGAGCAGTTCAAGGGAACCAAGGGTGGAGCCGTCCTCCTCGGCACCGACTCATTCTGGGAGGGGGTTGACCTCCCGGGGGAGGACCTTGAGGTCCTCGTCATCACCCGCCTTCCGTTTCCCGTTCCCACCGATCCCGTCTTCTCTGCGCTCTGTTCTCGCTTCGAAGCGGAGGGACACGACCCGTTCCTGGAGCTATCCATCCCCCAGGCGGTCCTCCGGCTGCGACAGGGGGTGGGACGGCTGATCCGTACCCGGGCCGATCGCGGCGCGGTGATCATCACCGACCGTCGCATCCTGGAGCGCGGATACGGGGCGCGGTTCCGCGCCTCCCTCCCGGTGGAGCACATCTCCCCTCCCACTCTGGAGGCGCTCGTGCGCGACCTCGACGACTGGCTCGCACGCGGGGAGAGGTGACGGTATTGACATTTGTTCGATCCCCGTAGAGAATAGGAGTTGCTCGAAGCGAGGACGGTGAGGTGGATGGAGGAGCAGGAGTACAAGGAGCAGTGGAAGGCGGTCCTGGACGCGATCGATGATCGGATCCTGCGCGCCTGCCTCCCCAAGAATCCGGAAGCGGTGAGCCTCGGTGCTGACGAGATCAGGATCGCGGTCGACTCCGAGTTCAAGAAGGAGTACTGCCTGCGCAAGCGCGACAAGCTCGCCGCCGCGGTCGCCCGTGTCCTCGGGCCGCGGAAGGTGATGATCGGAGAGCCCCCGCTGGTGGAAAGGGCACGCCAGGCCGCACCGCCGCATGTCGGGACGAACGCCCGCATCGCCGTGCTCGGGATCGGGGACGGCGGGGTGAACGCGATCGATCGGATGAGGGCCGAGCGGCTGGGCGGGGTGCGCTTGATCGCAGTCGACACCGATAAACAGGTCCTTGGGATCTCCCGCGCCGATGAGACCCTGCAGCTCGGGATGGACATCACCGGCGGCCGCGGGACGGGCGGAGACGAGGAGAAGGGGAGGAAAGCGGCGGAGGAGTCGCGGTGGGAGATCGCATCGCTCCTCAAGGGGACCGATCTCGTGTTCATCACCGCCGGGCTCGGCGGTGGGACCGGAACCGGAGCCGCGCCGGTGATCGCCGAGATAGCGCGGGAGTCCGGCGCACTTACGATCGCGGTCGTGACGCGGCCGTTCTCGTTCGAGGGAAGCGTGCGACAGGCGCGGGCCGAGGCGGGGTTGAAGCGATTACGGAACGCTGCCGATGTGCTGATCGCCATCTCCAACGACCGCCTGTTGGAGACGGGAGCGAAGGGATTGGCGATGACCAAGGCGTTTGAGCTCGCCGATGGAATCCTCCACCAGGGGGTGCGGGGGATCTCCGATCTCGTCACGGTGCGCGGGTTGGTCAACCTCGACTTCGCCGATATCCGCAACATCCTCGCCGGAGCAGGGGAAGCGATGATGGGAATGGGGGAGGCGAGCGGGGAGGGGCGTGCCCTTGCCGCTGCCAAGCTCGCAAGCACCAACCCCCTCCTCGAGGGAGGGTCGATCCGCGGCGCGCGGCGGATAATCATGAACGTCACCGCGGGGACCGACCTCACCCTGAACGAGGTGACGTCCGCCGCCGACCTGATCCGGCGGGTCGCTGCCACCGAGTGCGATCTCGTCTTCGGTGCGGTGATCGACGACTCCCTCTCCGAGAGGGTGAAGATCACCGTCATCGCCGCCGACTTCCAACCCCCGCAGGAGGTGGAGAAGAAGCTCCACCCCCAGCGCCGCGTCCGAATCAAGCCGGACGAGAACCTCGACCTCCCCACCTTCCTCCGCCGCAACCGGGAAGCAAAAGAAGGGAATGAGGGGCTAGAGGAGTGAACGATCCAGAATTCTATCGGCGGCTGATCGACGCTTCTCCGGTAGGGATCGCATTCGTCCGTGCCGGGAAGCTGGAGTTCATCAACCGTGCCGGAAAGGAGATCCTCGGAGAACCGCGCTCGGTGGAGGAGATCGGCGATCTGGACTCCCTCACCTCTGAGCATGATTGGCAACTGATCCGCTCCGCCGCGGGCAGGCTGTGGGCACGCCGGAGCGATTTTGGGGAGGGCACCCTCCTCCTGTTTCGCCTCCCTGGAGAGGAGCTGCGTGCCCCGGGGATGGGGGATCTCCGCCACGAGATCCTGGTGGAACGGCTCGCCGACGTGGTCTTCGTCATCGATCTCAATGGGAAGTTCGTCTTCCTCAACCAGGGATTCACCCGAGCGACCGGGTGGAAGCGGGAGGATTGGATCGGGCGCCATTTCACCGAGATCGTTGCCCCCGAGTACCGCGATCTCACGCGGGAGCGGTTCCACGCTGGCCCTCCTCCCGACGGGATCTCCCAGTATGCAATTGAGATCCTTACCGCCGATGGAGGAAGGCTCCCGGTAGAGCTGCGCGTCACGTCCCTCCGCGATCAGGGAGGGAGAGAGATCGGAAGGATCGGGACGGCGCGGGACGTAAGCGAGCGACGCCGGTTCGAGGAGGAGCTCCGACGGCGCAACGAGGCCCTGGATCTGATCCTGAACACGATGGGGGAGGGTGTGGTCGTCCTCGATGCGCAGCACCGGATGGTGAACATGAACCGGAAGGCACGCGAACTGTTCGGGTATTCCCTCCCCGAGATCGTCGGGAAGGACTTCACCTTCTGGACCCCGCCGGACGAGGTGGATGAACTCCGCCGCCATCTGAAGGATAGAGAGAAGGGAAAGGACGAGACGTACATCGTCCGGTTCATCCGTAAGGGAGGGGATGAATTCTACGCCCAGGTGACCGCGGTTCCGATCCGCGGGGCAAACGGGGAGTTTCAGGGATCGATCGGCTGCTTGCGTGACGTCACCCGTGAGGTCGAGCTCTCCCGCCAGGTGGACGGACTGAGTGAGCTCAACCGACGGCTCCTCGAGATCGCCGACGTGTGGATCAACGTCGTCGACGCAGACGGGAACGTCCTCCTCTGGAACAGGGAGGCGGAGCGGATAAGCGGCTACTCACGGGATGAAGTGATGAACAACCCCGAGATCCAGGAGTGGCTGTACCCGGATCCCGCGTACCGAGCGGCGATAGTGCAAGAGCTTGCCAAAACGGAGGGTGATCAGCCGCACCGGTTCGAACGGGTGATCAGGACGAAGTCCGGGGAGGAACGGGTGCTCACCGGGGTATGGCGTCCGGTCCGCCTCGCCGACGGACGCGATGGATGGCTTATCGTCGGGCACGATGTCACCGCGGAGCGGGCGCGGGAGGAGCGGCTGCGGAAGTATGCCGCCGAAGTGGAACAGCTGAGCCAGTCCAGGACACGATTGTTCTCCATGGCGGCGCATGAGTTGCGCACTCCGCTTACGGTGGTGCGAGGGTTCATCGACCTCGTCCAGCATGCAGGCGGTCTATCCGAGCAGCAGGCGCGCTGGCTTGCGCGGGCGCGGGAGGAGACGGATCGGTTGGGCCACCTCGTGACCCAACTCCTCGAGGTCTCCCACCTCGAACAGGGTGAGGAGCGCCTCTATCCCTGCTCGATCCAGCTCGCGCCGATTGTGAAGAAGGTGATCCGCGAGTTGACCCCCCTCCTCGCCGACCGCGGGCAATCGATCGACTACACCCCGGGATCCCCGTCGATCTCCGTCTACGTTGACCCCCATGCGCTGGAGAGAATCATGCGCAACCTCCTCGAAAACGCGATTCACTACACCCCTCCTTCGGGACGGGTGACGGTCACCGCAGCGGTGGAGGATCAAACGGTGCGGGTCGATGTAACCGATGAGGGGGTGGGGATTGCCCCGGATGAACTCCAGGCGGTGTTCACCGAGTTCTACCGGACCGATGCCGGGAAGCGGATGAAGCGGGACGGGAGCGGGATCGGGCTTGCTATCGTGCGTCGGCTGGTGGAACAGTCCGGAGGGCGGGTATGGGCGACGAGCCCGGGCGAGGGGAAGGGGAGCACATTCTCGTTCACCCTCCCCCGTGGGAAGGAGAGAGCATGAAGATACTGATCATCGAGGACGAACCAGGGATCGTGGAGGTCCTCTCCGGGTTCCTCGCCGCGGATGGGCACGAGATCATCGCCGCCGACACCGGCGAGGCAGGGTTGGAGCGGTTCGCCGCTGACAACCCGGACTTGGTCCTGCTCGACGTCATGCTCCCCGGGATCGACGGGTGGGAGGTCCTCCGCCGGATCAGGGAGGAGAGCGACCGCCCTGTGATCCTGATCACCGCCCTCGGGCGCACGGACGATCGGGTCAAGGGCCTGTCGCTCGGAGCGGATGACTTCATCGGCAAACCGTTCGCCTGGGAGGAGGTCCGCGCCCGGATCGGCGCGGTGATGCGGCGCTACCGCCCCGTTCCCCCGCCGTTCGAGATCCACGACGAGGCGAAGGAGGTGCTGGTAGGGGGGCGAACGGTGCAACTCTCCCGCAAGGAGTACCGCCTCCTCTCCCTGTTGGCATCCGCGCCGGGGCGGGTGTTCTCCCACAAGGAGATCATCTCCCGGCTGTGGCGGCCCGATGCGCATGCCACCGCCCAGGACGTGCAGAAGTACATCTACCTCCTGCGCCGGAAGCTGGAGGACGATCCGTCCAACCCGAAGCTGATCATCACCGTGCGCGGGTTCGGCTACCGCCTCGCTAATCCCCGCCGGTGACGCCGATCTCCCGGCGGTAGGCCCCGATGGCCCCGTCGTCATCGATCACCACAAGCTCGACGGTGTAGGTCCCGGAGGCCGTGTAGACGTGCACCGGAGCGGACGGGTCACCCTCCCCGCAGCCGCCCGGGGCTCCGGGGCAGGTCGTTCCGTCGCCGAAGTCCCACGCTACATGCACGATCTCCCGTTGGGGCCCGGGTCGTGCGATGTATTGGTAAATTGAACCGGTTCCCCGACAGCGACGGCGTCAGGGGCATCGAACCGGGCGATCGGAGCCGCGTTCACCACGGTTATCTCCCTCGTGATCGGGGCGGACGCGGTCCCGTCATCGTCGGTGACGATCAGGGTGACGCGGTAGGTACCGTCGTCCGGGTAGGAGTGGGCGGGGTTCTGTTCCGTTGAGGACGTCCCATCGCCGAAGTCCCACCGCCACCCGGTCACCTTCCCGTCTGGATCGGTCGATGAATCGGAGAATTGCACCGCCTCTGCGTCGGTCGGGGACGAGGGCGACCAGGTGAACCCAGCGGTCGGGGCCCGGTTCAGCACGGTGATCGTGACCGGCGGAGAGACCGCGCTCGCGCCGGCAGCGTCCGTCACCCGCACCGTCACCGGGTAGGAGCCGTCGTCCGGGTAGGAGTGGGTCGCGGTCGGGAAATCGGTCCGGACGTCGTAACTCCCGTCCCCATCGAAGTCCCATTCGTAGCAGGATAGCTTGTGTGTTTCCGGGACATCGTGGGAACCTGCGGCGGTGAATTCGATCGGCTCGCCGGTCATGACCCGATCCTTCCCTTTCACCTCGATCGCGGCCACGGGGGGATGGTTCTTGACCACGATCTTCGCCGCGGTCTGCGCTTGTGCCCCGTTGTCGTCGGTCACGGTGAGGGACACGGCATAACTCCCCGCCTCCTGGTAGCTGTGAGACGGGTTCTGCTCGGTCGAGCTCGATCCATCCCCGAAGTCCCATTCCCACGCTGTGATCTTCCCGTCCGGATCGGTGGAGCAGTCGGAGAACGCGACCGAGTCCGTCTCAAGCGGGGAGAAATTCGACACCTTGAACGATGCAACCGGCGGGGCGTTGACATGGAGCGGAAGGGTTGTCGGGAGGGACCGTTTCGTCCCATCGGGATCGGAATCAGCCACCACCAGGGTAACGGTGTAATCCCCGGCTTCGGGGTAGGTGTGGGTTGTGATCGGCTGGCTGGTCACCAGGTCGATCATCCCGTCGCTTGTGAAATCCCACTCGTAATTGAGGTCGGTCCCGTCCGGGTCGAACGACGCGGTGGCGTCGAACGTCACGACCGCGCC
The DNA here is from genome assembly GCA_021159055.1 of Candidatus Bipolaricaulota bacterium. NCBI lineage: Bacteria > Candidatus Bipolaricaulota > Candidatus Bipolaricaulota bacterium. Next base: position 13,678 of record JAGGSO010000157.1, read on the forward strand.
GGCGTCCGGGATGGACGGGGTGAACTTGAACGCGGCGCTTGGGTAGCGGCCGTGGATGACGATGGGTCTTGTCTGTACCGCCCTCTCCCCCTGGTCGTCGATCACCGTATGGGTCACCACGTACACTCCCCCGCTGGAGTAGGTGTGAGAGGCGGTCTGCCCTCTTCCCGTCGCGCCGTCCCCGAACGCCCACGTCCAGTCCAACAGGCTCCCCTCCACGACCAACGATTCGTCGGAGAAGGTTATCGGATCCCCGCTCTGCATGATCCGCTTCCCGTCGGGAGGAAGCACACTGAAGTCGACGAGCACTGTGCGGGGCTTGACCACGGGCACGGTCCTTTCCACCTGCGTGACCGCCCCGGCGTTGTCCTTCATGGTGAGGGAGACGGTATATACCCCGACCTCGCGGTAGGTATGAGATGCAGTCTGTCCAGCTCCGGTATCACCGTCACCGAAGTCCCAGGCGAATGAGATGATCGTTCCATTCGGGTCGTAAGCATTGGTAGCATCGAACAGGACCGGCTCGTCCGGATGGGCAGGAGACGGCGAAAACGTGAATTCCCCCTGCGGGGGCAGATTGGAGGCCGAGTTCCTCGCCCGCGGCGTTCCCCCCGGAGCCTGGGAGGTGGCCCAATCCTCCGGGACGGTCGGGTCGATTCGCTCCATCGTCGCGCACGGCGGGGATCCGAGCCGGTTCGTCCCCGCCGGCCACCCGGTCCGTTCCCGGTTGGCGGTATCGACGATGTTTCCGACCGGATCGACCAAATAGAGCGCCTCCCCGGAGTCGCGCAGGGCGCCGGAATAGATTTGGTCAGCCTTCACTCCCGGGACCGCCGCGTCGCTCCCCCGCTCGAGGAGGAAATACCCGTTTCCCGCGATTGTTCCGTGCAAGCTGATGTCAGGAGCTCCGTCGGAGGAATAGAGCCGCCACCCGTCGAGGTCGATGGGCTGTTCGTCCGGATTGTAGAGCTCGATCCACTCCCCGGTCGGATCATCCGGCCTTCCTCCCCACCCGACCTCGTTTATCACCGGGGCACCACCAGCGAGGGAGAACCAGGCCCCCAGCAATACCAATCCAACGAACAACGTCCACGCGCGCATCTTCTCCTCCTTTGCACGGGAAAGATCAACTTTAGGATATCACGCGATCCCGCATCGGCCAACTCTCGTGCGCGGTTACCGGGGGAATCTCGTTCGCCTCAGCGGTGTTCATCGCGGCTGCCTCGCCCGTCGATCGTCCACGGCTTTCAGTGCACAACACGTACAAAATCCGTTTAGGACATGCACGTTTGTATCGTCAAGACGGTGAAACTTTGTTCACCCACGCGGGTATATAGAGCGAAAAGATGAATGTACCTCCTTGCCAGAGCGAAGAAGCCACTTCTCTCACCCGGAAGCAGGGCCCTGATCAGGGTCCTGCTTCCTACTTGATCAGGCTGCCATGAGGGACCGAGCATTAATCTCTTATCATTCAGTCGATTGCACCCCGCGGCGGTCGACGCGCGGGGAACGAGAGGGGAGCGAAGTCGGCTCGATCACTTCTATCCCGGCATCGTCCAGCAATCCGATTAGCTTATCCAGATCGACGAACGCGCCGATCTTGGCATAGACCACCGTCCCGTCACCATCGACGAACACCGTAAACGGGAACGCGATCACCCGCCGCTTATCGCGGGGCCGCGGTGGTTGGTAAGATCCGGCGACGATGCGCCCGTCGTCATATAGGACGGGGAAAGTGAGCCCGTCGTTCTCTACCAACTGGCGTGCCTCCTCCGGGGTGGTCCCGGAACAGACGGTGAGCAGACTTACCTGATCGCCGTATCGCTCGTAGAACTCCTCAAACAGAGGAAGCTCATGCACGCACACCCCGCACCAGGTGGTCCAGAAGTTTATGATCATCGGTTTTCCTGAATTCCCATCGAAGACGAACTCATTCCCGGCCAGATCAGGGAGGGCAAATTCCGGTGCATGCGCGCCCACGATCGGGAAATCGTTCATCGACGCCAATCCAAACTGGGTGGCGATAACGATGGTAATAAGCGAAAAAACGAGCGATACCTGCGCCATGGAAACCATCCCCGTCTTCAGCGAGAAGGGTCTGCTCCTCTCCAATTTAGGGGATGTTCAGCAATGGGTAGTTGTCCTGATCTCCCTTGCTTCGAATGACGTAGGGAGCATCACCGATCCCGTTTTCATCGGCATCGATCCCGCGGTAGTCGGACCAGTAGTTCCCTTGGCCGTTGTAATCCCAGTCGTTCACCGCTACGCTGTGGGCGTTATGCACGTTGTCGATGAACGCATTGCTGTAGATCAGGTTCCCCTCGGCCCCCAGGTCGAGGTACACTCCCATGTAGTTGGCGGAGATGGTGTTTCCGATCAGGTCGTTCCCGTTCGACCCGTCGAGCCAGATCGCGGTGTCGTTCTTGGTGACGGTGCACTGGATGATTTGATTGTCGTGTGAGAAGTAGAAATGGATCCCGTCGCCGTTGCTCTCGATCGTACAGGAGCTGATCTTGTTGTGCGCGGAGAAGTTAAGACTGATCCCGATCCAGTTTCCAGTAAGATGGCTGTCAGTGATCACCCCGTTTTTTACGTAACTCAAGGAGATTCCAGCCTTCCCTGCCCCGCTGATCTCCACATTCCGAATTATGAAATAACGGGTGGTGCGATGGATTCGGATCCCATAATCGTTGTAACCGGCATCGATCCTCCACCCTTCGATCACGTACGGATCATCCACCGTCCCGCTCCCGGAGACGACCCCGTTTTCCACCGTGAACTGATAATCCCCCTCGATCACGATCGGGGAATGATCGACCAGGGCCCCAGCCCCGAAGCCGATGGACCAAAACATCCCGACTAAGACGATAAATCCAGCTGCAATAACGCACTTCCTCATGTCTCTATCACCCCTTAACGAACTCGGTTGCGCTTCATCTATCATACCAGTTTACACCCACGTTGTGAAGGGCACGAGTTGTCTCATACAAGATGAGCATGAAGAAAGTCGGCTTTTTTATGCGAGAAGAGCAAGCCGGATGATAGCGTGAGATTACGATGGTGGCGGAGGGGGCGGGATTCGAACCCGCGGAGCCTTGCGGCTCGCCGGTTTTCAAGACCGGTGGTTTAGTCCGCTCGCCCACCCCTCCGATCCGATTATACCCGATCGAAAACCGCTTTCTCGATCGTCCCGCCGCCGAGGAGGTGATCCCCGCTGTACAACGCCACGATCTGCCCGGGAGTGATCGCCCGCTGCGGCTCATCGAAATAGACGGCGAATCGTCCCGCGGCGATCAGCCGGAACGTACACGCGGCGGGAGGGGAGCGGTAGCGGATCTTGGCGGTGAGCTTCGCCCCGTCCTCCGGGGGGATGCCGGAGATGAAGTTCGCCTCGTTCGCGATCAGACCGGGCGCGTACAGGGCCTCCTCCGGCCCGACGATGAGCGCGTTTCTTTCCGGATCGATCCCGACGACGTAAAGCGGGGCGGAGGAAGCGATTCCGAGTCCGCGGCGCTGGCCGATCGTGTAGCGAAAGAGCCCGTTGTGCTCGCCGAGAACCCGTCCGTTAACGTCGATGATCGGGCCGGGGGCGCGGTCCCGATCCGGGAAGAGGAAGTCGAACCCTCCGTCCACCGCGAAGCACAGGTCCTGGCTTTCGGGAAGCTGGGCGGCGCGGAGGCGGTGGGCCCGCGCGAGCGCGATGACCTCGGCTTTCCTCATTCCGCCGACCGGGAAGCGGAGCCGGCTCAGGTCACGCGCGGTCAGGCCGTAGAGGAAGTAAGACTGATCCTTCTCCAGCTCGATCCCGCGGTGGAGCTCCGGCGATCCGTCTTCCCCGTGCACGATCCGCGCGTGGTGCCCGGTGGCGACGAGGTCGAACCCGTGGTCATGCGCGTAGCGAAACGCGAGGGGGAAGCGGAGGTGTCGGTTGCAGCGGCCGCACGGGTTGGGGGTCTCACCGCGGCGATAGCGCGCGACGAAATCACGCACGACCTCCTCGTAGAACGCGTCGCTCGCGTCGATCGTCCGGTGCGGGATCCCGAGCTCCTGCGCCGCGAGCGCAGCCGAGTCAAGTGAGCAGCACTTGGTCTTACCGTGGTAGTCCGGGGCACCGGGGAACGACCAGAGCCAGAACGTCAACCCCTCGACCTCGTAACCGGCTGACTTGAGGAGGAAGGCGGCGACGGTGCTGTCGACACCGCCGCTCATCAACACGAGTACCCTCTCCTTCACCCCGTCGGCTCGCCCTCCTTGGGGACGACGCAGATGAACTCGAGGGGCTCATCACCAGCGTTCACGAACTGATGGGCTTCGTTCGGCGGGACGAACGCAAAATCCCCCGCGGCCACGGGGATCTCCTCCATGCCGGATTTGATCAGGCACTTCCCCTGCACGATGAATACCTCGTGCTCCCAGGGGTGGGTGTGGTACGGGGTCATCCCGCCTTTTCCCAAGGTGAACAAGCGCATCACGTAGTTGCGTGCCCCCTGGGCCGGGCCGATCAGCACCCGTTTTTTCACGTGAAATACGGTCTTCCCGTCGTGCAGGTCACGCGGGGGAACGTCCGCGCTCCTTCCGGTGATGATCATTCGCACCTCCTCTAAAGTTTCGCCACGATCAGCGGGACGAGCATCTCGTCGCGCGTCAGCCCGCCGTGCATCCCCTTCAACTTGATCGCGTCCTTGTACGGATGAAGGATCGCTGCCGGACCGGTGGAGACGACGATCAGGTCACCGATTCGGTCACGCACTGCCTCCCGCACCGGCCCGACCCCGAACAGACCGCTCGCCAATGCGGTATCGGAGTCGATCACCACAAGCCCGTCTTCGAGGTGCTCTTCAAACGCGGCCATAACCCGTTTGCGCGTTCCCTCGCGCAGGTAGAGGTAGGAGGCGCGCGGCTCCCCGAGCGGGGGGAGGAGGAGGGCGTGCTCAAGCTCAGGAATGGCGGTAAGATCGTGATAATCGGATTCCCGCATCGGGACAAACCCGTGATCGGCGCTGATGATAAGAAGCGTATTCTCGACTTGTCCGATGAGCTCGCGCTCGATCGCCGCATCGATCGCCCGCAGCTCGGCGGTGAACTCGTCGGTCCACGGACCGTAGGTGTGAGCGATCCCGTCCGGTGCTCCCCAGTACAGACTGAGAAACGTCTTCCCCTGTGTCCGCATCAGGATCCGACGCGCGCTTACGAGCATGTCGGACAGGGTCACCGTCCCGTGCACCTTCTCCTTCCCGTCGTAGATGATCGACGAAAGCCCGCTCCCGGATATGTGCTTCCCGATGAGGATGTGCGACTCGACCCCGGCCCGGCGCAGGCGGGAGTACAGGGTGGAAACCCCAAGAAACGTCTTGGGATCGATCCCTTCATCCAAAGCGGAGTCCCCCTTCCCGCTCCCGAGCACGGACATGCGGATCATGTTGGTGATCGTCGATGTCTCCCGCAGGTAGAGGCGGTATCCGACCATCCCGTGCTCCTGCGGGGTGAGACCGGTGCTGTAGGTAGTGAGGGCGCTCACCGTGGTCGGGGGGAAGACCGACGTGATCGGAAGCATCGCACCGGAATCGATCAGCCGGTGGAGGGCGAGCTCGGGATGGGCGGCGAGGATCCTTTCCAAGTGGTCGTACCCGACCCCGTCGAGAACAAGGAGAACGACCTTCTCGATCCCATCCGGGATGACGTGTTCCACCGCCGCGTGCAGCGCGGCAGCGCGGGGATCTGGTGCTCCGAATGCCGTGCTGATCAGGCCGGGGATGGCGGCGATCGAGTAGCCGTCGTAGTCCGGGAGGACAGCGTCAGCGGGGATATCGAAGAAAATCGGTTTCTTTTCTGTATTTTTCATACCCCTATTATAGCCTCCCAGGGAAAGACGGCTACTCCTGCGGGAGCGGAGCGTGGCGGGCAATGAACTCGGGGAGCTCGTACAGGCTTCGTATATCACCGTCCGCACCGGAGCGGTCGAGCAGGATCGGGACGAGCCCAGCCGCGCGGGCCGCGGTGACATCATCCGGTTGGTCGCCGACGTAGTACCCGCGGTCAGCCCCGAGCTCCTTCATCATTCGCTGGAGCTGGTGCGGGGCGGGCTTGACGAAGTCGAGTCCGTCCCAGTCGTGCCCTCTCCCGATCCACAGGCGGAACAGCCGGTCGAGGGAGAACTTGTCCACCACCAGATCGACAATCTCCTGCGGGGAGTTGCTCACGATCGCCAGCGGGTACTCCCGCGCCAGTTCCTCCAGTACTGCGACATCGGGGAACAGGGTCACCCGCCCCGACTCGATTGCAGCGAGCTTGCCGGCGAGGTAGTTGCGTTCACGCTGCGCCCACAGGGTCTTGACGTCCGGGATCCCGAACTCGGCACAGAACTCTTCCCCCTCACGGCGCAGGTTCGAGATGTAGAGGCGCTTGGCGTTCTCCTCGGTCTCCGGAATTCCGAAGTCACGCAGTGTCCGCATGAACGCCTCGACAATCCACCCTCCTGGGGAGAAATCGTCCGAGTCGAGGAGGACCCCGTCCATGTCGAATCCGATCACCGTCTTGTTCACTCCGATACCGTCCTTTCCAGTTTGAGGCCGTGGGAGACGAGCCGGGCGATGAACTCCTGGTGCGGAACGCATTCCTCCTGTGGGAGGACACCGCGGGCGGTGATCTCCCCTGCTCCGAGCATGTACGCGATCTCGGCGATTGGGAACCCGGTGGTCCGCATCATCGCCGAAAGACCGGTTCGCGGGTCGTACAGGTCGACCATCTCGTACCCCACGGCGCGCTCCCCCCGGCGGGCGGTCACCCGCAGTAGCACCACGTCCGGTTCGTCGAACGAGAGCTTTTCCTGAAAGAGGCGGACCGCAAGGGCCCGCGGGACGACCTCCACTCCGTCGATCTCGCGGGGTTCACGATCGAAGAACCCAAGGTCGGCGATCGCCTTCACCTTCGCCAGGTGACCGGGATAGCGGATCGTCTTGTAGTCAAGATCCTTGACTCGGCCGCGCATCGTCAGCGGAAGGGTGGAGCTTCCTCCGGCGGTATGGAACGCCTCCAGGCGTTCATACGGCGGAGGGAACGATATCTCTTCCAGCCCGGTGAGGGAAGGGACGGTGGCAGGCTCACCATTGTGGAGGATCGTCGCTTCTTCCATGTACTCGTTTATCAGGCCGTAGGGAGAGAAGACGATCTGGTAGTCGAGCGGGGGACGTGGGTGCTGTGGGAGCCCGCCGACGCGGATTCGTACGCTGTCCGCCATTCCACCTAGCGCCTCGACCGCGGCGGCGGCAAGGACGTTCACCAGCCCGGGTGCAAGCCCGCAGTCAGGGATCAGCGTCACCCCTGCTTGCTTCGCCTGGTCGTCGAGTCCGAATTCCTCGGCCACGATCTTTGGGTTTCCCCCGAGGTCGCAAAAATTGACCCGCGCCTCGACCGCCGCCTGCGCAAGGGTAAAGTTGAAGAAGTACGGGACCGCGCTCACCGCGACGGCACAGCCATTCATTGCCTCGCGAGCAGCGCGGGGGGCACTCACGTCGAGCCGCATCGCAGTAGCACGGCGGTCGGCAAGCCACTCAACGAGCGCCTCAGCACGCTTCCTCTCCCGATCGGCGATGATTAGCGCAGTTACCTCCTCGTGCTGGAGAAGATCGTAGGCGATAGCTCTGCCCATCCTCCCCGCTCCGAGCAGCAAAATTCGCATATTCCACTCTCCATCGATTGATATTCCGGATTCTACCATCCTCCCCGCTCCGATCAAGAAGCGCGCTTTCGGGGCAATCGAGGCCAACCGGCGGAGACATCCGCGGCGAGACGGCGGGAAAGCGCAAGCTGGTGCAGCCTCCTGTAGACTGACCTGCTAGCGCTGGAACATCAGGGCGGCCTTGGAGTTATGGGAGGAGGTGAACACGACCGCCGCGGTCCGGGTACCGGTGGAGACGGTGGCGTACAGGTCGTAGATCTTTATCTCCTCCCGCGCCAACGCCTCCGCCACCTTCGCCAGGAAGCCGACCCGCTCGGGGAGCTCGAGGACTACTACCTCCCGCTCGTCCACGAAGAAGCCGGCCCGGCGGAGCGCGTCGCGGGCGTAGGTCTGGGCATTCGTGATCAACCGCAGGGTTGCCTCCTCCCCCGCAACGCGCAGGTTGACGGCGAGGATGTTCACTCCCATGTCATAGAACAGGCGCGATACCTCCCCGATCAACTCGACCCGGTTCTCCGTATGGATTACAAGCTCCCGCTCCAGCCGTGCGTTCGTCATCTTCCACCCCTAGCGGTTGCGAACACATCAAACTATACTGCACGAACCTCAACCACCACGGTTATTTGGGAAGGAGGAAATGGACATCCGCTACTTTCTCGCAATGACCTCGTCCGCCGGGAGCGTGTTGAGGACATCTTTTGCCTCCGCCCAGCCGCGGCGGGCGGTGATCACCCCGAAGCGGAGGAAGTCAAAGTGGGACGGATCGTGGGCATCGGTGTCGATCGCAATGCGGGCTCCGAATTCGAGCGCCCGGCGGACGAGGGTTCCATTGAGGTCGAGGCGGATCGGATTGGCGTTTATCTCGAGAGCGGTTCCGGCCTGGGCGGCATGGCGGAAGACCTCATCCCAATCGGCATCGTACGCCGGGTGCTCTCCGATCTTGCGGCCGGTGGGATGAGCGAGGATGGAGACGTGCTCGTTCTCCACCGCGCGGATCAACCGGGCGGTCATCGCGTCTCGATCAAGGTGAAAGTGGGAGTGGACGGCAGCGATCACGATGTCGAGCTCGCGCAGGACCTCGTTCGGAAGGTCGAGTGAGCCATCGGGAAGGATGTTCGCCTCGATCCCGGTGAGGATCCGAAACCCGTCGAGCTCTCCGTTCAGCCGAGCGATCTCCTCGATCTGCCGGCGGATCTCGTCCGGAGTGAGTCCGGGGATCATCTGGGAGAACTTGGCGTGGTCGGTGACCGCGATGTAGGAAAGTCCGCGCTTTCTCGCCTCCGCGACCATCACTGCGAGCGGAGCCCTGCCGTCGGACCAGTCGGTGTGGACATGCAGATCACCGCGGATATCGGATTGTTCCACGAGCTTGGGTAGGTTGCCCGCTTCCGCGGCAGCGATCTCGCCCTGATCCTCGCGCAGCTCCGGGGGAATGAACGAAAGGCCGAGCCGCGCGTAGATCTCGGCCTCGGTCTTCCTGGCCAGGACCTTTCCCCCTTCGTCGAACAGTCCGTATTCATTCAGCTTCCACCCGCGGGCAACGGCTCGAGCGCGCAACGCGATATCATGCGCCTTGGATCCGGTGAAGTACTGGAGCGCCGCTCCGAACGATTCCTCCGGGACGATCCGCAGGTCGACCTGCAGCCCGCTCGACAATCGCACCGACGACTTCTTCGGCCCGTGGGCGATGACTTCCTCGACGTCGGGAAGCCCGACGAACGCCGCCGCAGCCGCATTTGGATCGGACGCGGTCCCGAGGATGTCAAGATCGCCGATCGTCTCCATCCCCCGCCGCAGCGATCCAGCGACCTCCAGCCGCGTGAACAGGCCGGTCTTCCGCAGACGCCGCCGCAGCTCGTCCGCAATCGGGTAGGCGTGCCCAAGGGGCATCCGCGCCTCGGTGCGCCGTGCCTCAGCCAGACCGCGCAGGATTTTTTCCTCGGTCTTTTTCCCCAGTCCCTTGATCTCCCGGATCTTCCCGGCGCGTGCCGCTCGCTCGAGGTCATCCAAGTTGCGCACTCCTAACGCCTCGTACAGGAGCTTCGCCGTCTTCGGGCCGACCCCGTCTACCCGGGTGAGGGAGTACAGATCGATCGGAAGCTTCTTCTTCAGCTCCTCGTGATATGCCAGCTTGCCTGTCTTCACGATCTCCTCGATCTTGTCCGCGATCGCCTTTCCCACTCCGGGTAGCTCACTCAGCTTCCCTGCGGCGACGAGATCCTCGATCGGGGTGGAGCAGGACTCCACCGCCTGCGCCGCCCTGCGGTAGGCGCGCGGCTTGAAGGGAACTCCTTCCAGCTCGAGGAGATCCGCGATCTCGTAGAGGATGCGTGCGACGAGCTTGTTTTTCATCCTGGGACAATCATCCTCAGTTCATCATGTCAGTGCAAGCCCATATAATCGCCACCCATCGGGGAAGTCATCATCGCCAGAGACAAGCTCCGCCGCGACAGCAGAATCAGAGACCGAACAAGCGATAGGCGTTCGCAGTAGTCGCCGCCGCGACTTGCTCGCGCGGGATCCCCTTGATCCGCGCGAGTGCTTCGACCACGTACTCCACGTACACGGGCTCGTTTCGCTTGCCGCGATGGGGAACCGGGGTGAGGTAGGGACAGTCCGTCTCCACGAGGATCCGGTCGAGCGGGATACCCTTGACCGCTTCCCGCAGCACTTCGTTCTTGGGGAAGGTGAGCGGTCCGCCGATCCCGAGGTAGAGGCCGAGTTCCATGAACTTCTGCGCCAGTGCAAGATCACCGAGGAAGGAGTGGATCACGCCGCGCCGCGGCCGATGCTTGCGCAGGATCCCGAGCATATCCGTGGACGATTCACGGTTGTGCACGATCACCGGAAGTTCGAGCTCGTTCGCAAGCTCGATCTGTTCGCTGAACACCTTACGCTGCGTTGCGCGCGGGGAGAGGTCGCGGTAGTAATCGAGCCCGATCTCCCCGATCGCAACGACCTTCTCCGCCGCGGCAAGGGCACGCAGCCGCTCTGCCACCGCGGTGGAGAATGACTTCGCCTCATGCGGATGGATCCCCACTCCGGCCCAGATGCTCCGGTGGCGCGCCGCCAGCCGGACTGCGGCCTCGCTTGACGGAACATCCACCCCGACCGTGATCACCCCGATCCGGGCGGCATGGGCGCGGGCGATCACCGCGGCGCGGTCATGGTCATAGTCAGACGAATCGAGGTGGGCGTGGGTATCGATCAGCTCTAACTCAGGCATCCTCCAACTCCTTGAACGCGTACGGGAGGGACTGGATCAGGTCGCGGGGGATGACCGACCGCTCCGCCCGATCGCGGGATAAAAGCTCGGCGGCACGGCCGTGCACGTACGCTCCTACGACGGCGGCGTCCGCAGGGGACACCCCTCCGGCGATGAGCCCGGCGATAAGCCCGGTGAGGACATCCCCGCTCCCTCCAGTGGCGAGTCCGGTGTTCCCGGTCGGATTGAGGAAGACCTCACCCTCCGGCGTCCCGATCGCGGTCGGTCGTCCCTTGAGAAGGAGAGTGACTCCATGGTCCTTTGCGAAGGAACGCGCGATCTTGATCCGCTCGGTGTCGACCTCTTCCGCTCTCCGTCCGACCAGCCGTGCCATCTCCCCTGGATGTGGAGTGAGGACAGCGCGTCCGGCGACCGGGGCGAGCGCATCGAGCCGCGCGGTAAGAGGATAAAGCCCATCGGCATCGAGCACGAGCGGCGCTTCGATCTCCTCCAACAAGCTGCGGACCAGCGTCCCCGTCTCCGGGGCGCGCCCCAGCCCGGGTCCGATCGCCACAACGTCAACGCGGGAACTTGCCTCTATAAGCGGGCGCAGTGCGGAAGGAGCGAGGTGTCCGTCGGAATCCGGGAGCGGAATCGTGAGCACCTCGGGTACAGCGGTCCCGACGATCGGAAGGATCGAGCGCGGGCAGGCGACGGTGACGAGTCCCGCTCCGGCGCGGAGAGCCCCGAGGGCGGACATGATCGCCGCACCGCTCATCCCAAGCGATCCGGCGACGATGAGGACACGCCCGAACGTCCCTTTGTGCCCGGCTGGTGAACGACCCGGAAGATGGTCGCGCACCCAGCTTTCGTCCGTCACTTGAGCGATCGGGACGACTCCCTTCCACAGCATTCCCGGATACCCGACCGGGATGAGCTCGATCCTCCCGCAGTACTCCCGCGCGGGATAGAGGAGGTGAGCGGGCTTGTACGCGGCCATGCACGCGGTCAGCTCAGCTCTGACTGCCGGCCCAATCGGAATTCCGGAGTCCGAGGGGAGCCCGCTCGGGAGGTCGACCGCGACTCGGAGCCCAGGTGCCCGATTGATCGCCTCTATCACAGCGGCATACCGTCCCGTGACCGGCCGATCGACCCCGATCCCGAACAACCCGTCGATCACCACATCCGCCGCCGCGGCAGCACGCATCAGGGGAGTCAGGTCGTCAGCGAGGGGACGGACAGCCCGGGGATCGAGGGCGGAGAGGGCGCGAGCGTTAGTACGGGTGGGATCGATCATGTCTTCGATCGGAGCAGTGGTGAACGCCCGTACCCGGAACCCGGCGCGAACGAGGATCCGGGCAGCGACGAGGGCGTCACCGCCGTTTCCCCCTTTGCCGCAGATGGCGACAACGCGCTTCCCCGGGGCGTAGCGTGCGACGATGCGGGCGACTCCACTCCCCGCGTTCTCCATCAGGGCTTCCGCCGGGATCCCGGCCGCCACCGCCGCCCGATCGAGGGTTTTTATCTGCGCTGCTTTCAAGACTTTATTCATTCTAACAACAATGTTAACAAGGAGTGCTTGATCAATCACCCTAAAAGACAAACGGGGGACCGATCGGTCCCCCGCTCATCAGGGAAAATCTAGAACCTGTCTTTTTTACTCACTGGCCGGAGCCGGCTGCTGCTCCTGCTCTCCACCACCAAACAGGCTGGAGAGCGAGAACTCAGCGGAAAGAACGAGCGTATTGCCCAGATCCTCGTTCAGCAGATAAGCCGCGTCCACGTTCAGCCCGGCTACGTTCAGCCCGGCTCCCACAGTGAACGAATACTCGCTGAAGTTGTCGGCAAGAAGCACTCCACCCCGCAGCGCCAGCTCGGGGATCAGCTTGTACTCAAGCCCGACATGGGCATCGCCCATCTCCATCCCGACGAAATCCAAGTCGCCAGCGAGGATCAACGAGCCGTCCAACAGCTTAACCGCTGTCCCGACCTTGTACACCCCGGTGACTGCATCGTTCGCACCGGTGCTCCACGCAATCTGGGTGTTCCCCAGGTCGAACGCGCTCACCCCGATGGTGAACATGTCACCCAGGTTGAAAAGCAGCCCAAGGTCGAACCCAAAGCCGCTCGCACTGTCACCAAGACCGGAGTCGGCCATGTAGTACTTTACGTTCGCACCAACAAGGCCGATCCCCTCGATGTCCACGGAGACCGTCCCCAGGAACAGCGACTCGCTCCACGTGAACTCATTTCCGGCGTTGCCGCTCTCATCCACCTGCGTCCCCGGCACCGCGGCCCGCTCGTAGCTCAGGCCAATCCCAAAGCCGGAAAACTCAGTGATCGCATTCACAAACTGATGCGTGTACCCCAGGCCAAACAGGTCGGTCGACATCCCACCAATGCGGGTGTCCTTCACCTGCGCCAGCCCGGCCGGGTTCCAGCATGCTGCCGTCGAATCGTCCGCGACGGCGACAAACGCGCCTCCCATGGCCAGCGCCCGCGCTCCAATCCCGCTCTTGAACGCGCTGAACGCTCCAACGCCGTCCGCAAACGCGAGGGCGGAGATGACCACGATGAGCGCTAGACTTAAGACTATCACTTTTTTCATCGTCGTTTATACCCCCTTATAAGGTATCTCATCGATCGGGAACCCTCCGGGGGCACAGCCCCCGGAGGTCCCTCTCTCACTTGTCTACCGCTTGATGAACACTGTCCCCTTGCCAGAGAACGTGTTCGTCCCGTCGCTCGCTTGCACCACGTAGATGTACGCACCGTTAGCCAGTGCGGCACCAGTGGAGTCCGTCCCGTCCCACTCGACCGAGGTGACGTTCGCCAGCTCCTCGCTCCACACGAGGTGCCCAGCAAGGTCGTACACGCTCACCGAGAACTGGGTCGCAATCCCGGTCCCGTGGTACGCGAAGCTCACGCTGTCGCTGAACGGGTTCGGCGCGGCATAGAAGTCAGTCACGCTCAGCGCCGAAGCAACGATCGTGATCTCATCCGAACTGGTGTCAGTCGGATCGGTCGGATCGGTGTAGGTCGCGGTGATCGTATCGCCAGCGGCCGCACCAATGTCGCTCAGGCTGATCGCGTCGGTGATGAACGTGTCGCTGGACGCACCCGCAAGCGGAGCAAGATCAAACGTGGTTCCGTTGATCTCAACCGCGTCGAGCAGGCTCGTCGCACCAGCGTGCGAAGGATCGATCACCTTCACGTACACACTGTCGGCATCGGTGTAGCTCGTGACCTCGTTGCCGTCAGCATCGACGAACATCGTCGTCGAAGCCTGGCTCGGAGGAGTACCGCCACCGCCCATCCCGACCTTGATCGTGATCCACGCCGAGTCGCTGTGGTTGGACGGATCCTGGTACACCGCAACGATCGTGTCACCAGGCTTCACCCCAAGCGTCGGTACGCAGCTGTACTGGCTCGTCAGGTCGATGCAGGTCACCGACACGAAGTCGCCGGTGGCAACCCCGGTCTCGAGCAGGTCGACCGCCGCCCAGCGCCCGTTGCGCGGGTTGAGGACGTACAGCTTCGGCGAGCTATCGCCGTCCACCGGCTCGTCGTTGAAGATGTTGGTGTCACCGAGCAGCGCGTTCACCGAGTGGGTTTGGGTACGCGCGTAATCACAACCCCATTCATTGAACGGCAGAGGTCCGAACGGAGCGTTCTGCCCGCCGTCCCAGTAGCCGTCGACCCGCTCGCGGCGGTACTGGTCCTCGTCCTGGTCAGGATCGACAACCTCGACGAATACACAGTCGGAGTTGACGTACCCGCTCACGCGGTTCCCCTGCCGGTCGAGGAAGTACATGTTCGCCTGCGAACCGTCGTACACCTGCGTGTCCGCTATCTCCATCTGCGCGAAGGAGATGTCGTTGGCCACGCGGGTATCCTCAATCGTCGGCGGGAACGCAGTACCAGTGTTCACGTCGCCCAGCCCGGTTAACGAGTCAGTAGTGTAGGTCACGTCGTTGTACCGCGCGTACACCGAGTCCTCGTTGAATACCTCGAGCTTCCAGTTGTCGAGCTGGAGCTGATAGCCGCCAGTCGAATTAGCAAGCCCAATCCCAAGCGCATCCCACACCGGGAGAAGCTGCATGCCGGCGTTGGTGAAGAACACCGGGGAGTTGGAGCTCGTCTCGTCGGCGATCACCCATTCGGAATCGTCTTCCTCGTGCACGTCGCAGATGTGTACCACTACCTGCTCCGGGCAGCACGGATCAACGTTCGCGTTACTGTCGATTACCTGGACGTACACCGGGTCGCGCCCGATCCAGTACTCGGACTTCTCCGCCCGCGTCGCATCGGTGAAGCTGGTGATGCTGATGTGATCCTTGGACTCGATGTAGGCCGTGGCAATGTGGAAGTCGTCCTCGTCGTTAGGATCGAGATAGTAGGCGACGAGCACGTCACCCACGTTCAGGGAGTTGAACCCAAGGTCGGTGCGCAGGTCGTTCAGGTTGAGCTGGAATACACCCGTCGACGGCCCGGTCTCCTGCACGATAAAGGAGACCGTGATCAAGCCATCAACTTGTCTCGTGCTGGTCACGGCCCTAC
>JAGGSO010000158.1 GCA_021159055.1 Candidatus Bipolaricaulota bacterium
TAACGTTTCCCGAAATCGTTACCCTAATATAGCACGGGATCAGGAGGAATGTCAAGGGGACAAATGTCCGGGTGTTGGGACCGACCGCAGGGTCTGTCAGGTTGTCTTACCTCTTTTGTTGCGCTATAGTTGGGAGTGAAAGGGGGGAAGATGAGATTTCTGATCGATAACGCGTTGATTTGGGACGGAGCGGATCGTCTGATCGAGGACGGGGCGATCCTGATCGAGGACGGGGTGGTAAAGGAGATTCTGACCGAGGAGGAGCGGAGGGGATATACCCTTCCCACCGATACTGAGCGGATCGACGGCAGGGGCAAACTGGCGATCCCCGGGCTGATAAACGCACACACGCACCTCTACAGCAGTCTTTCCCGCGGGATGGGACTGCCCGGCTTTGCCCCGCGCACGTTCACCGGCATTTTGGAGCAGTTGTGGTGGCGGCTGGACAAGGCGCTCGATCCCGAGTCGGTGCAGGTGAGCGCGTTGATCGGGGCGATGGAGGCGGCCCGGTGCGGGGTGACGACCCTGATCGATCACCACGCCAGCCCGCACGCCGTCCTGGGAAGCCTCGACCTGGTGAAGGCCGCGGTGTGCGACGAGGTCGGGCTGCGCGGCGCGTTCTGCTACGAGTTGTCCGACCGCGACGGCACGGAGATCCGGGATCAGGGGATCGAGGAGAATCTGGAGTTCATCGCGGCGCAGGATCCGGACGACCCGATGAGCGCTGCCCTGTTCGGGCTGCACGCCTCGTTTACTCTGTCCGACGAGACCCTCAAGCTGGTCGCCGACCGGATTCCAGACGGGGTCGGGGTGCACATTCACGTCGCTGAGGGGCCGGAGGACGAACTCCAGTGCGTGGAGAAACACGGGATGCGGATCATCGAGCGCCTGAACCACTACGGCCTGCTGCGGGAGACCTCGATCCTCGCCCACTGCCTCCATCTGGACGAGCGCGAGAAGGATTTAGTTGCTCAGTCCAAGGCGATCGTGGTGCACAACCCGCGCTCGAACATGAACAACGCCGTGGGCGCGTTCGACATGGCGGGGTTCCTGGGCCGGGACGTCCTCGTCGGGCTGGGGACGGACGGGCTGGGGGCGAACATGCTGACCGAGCTGTTCACCGCCGGGATCCTCCAGCGGCACGAGCGCCGCGACCCGCTCGCCGGCGGGTTCCCCGATCTCAACAAGATCCTGTTCGTCGACAATCCGGCGATCGCGTTTCGCCTGTTCGGGATCGAGTTCGGGCGGATCGCACCCGGTGCCCCGGCCGACATCGCGGTGTTCGATTACCGTCCCCCGACCCCGATCGACGCGGGGAACGTCCTCGGGCACCTGCTGTTCGGGATTGCGGTGCACGACCTGCACGTCTCCGAGCTGTTCGTCGCCGGGAGGCCGGTGATCCGAGACGGCGCGTTCACCAACGTCGATGCTGACGAGGCTTACGCCCACGCGCGCACCGTGGCCCGAAAGCTGTGGGAGCGGATCGAGTAAGGAGGATAGATGTCAGATCAAATGCGAGGTTTGCCGTTTGAGCGGCTCCTGTCGTGGATCCTCACCGAGCTTGAGGAGCGCGACTCCGCGTTCGGGATCCACCGATCGCTGTTCTTCACCCCGAAGAAGGACGCGCCGTACACGACCGAACTGTTCGGGAGCCGGCTCGCTACCCCGATCGGCCCGGCGGCCGGGCCGCACACCCAGCTTGCCCAGAACATCATCGCGGCGTGGCTCTCCGGCGGGAGGTTCATCGAGCTCAAGACCGTGCAGATCATGGACGAGCTCGAGATCCCGCGCCCGTGCATCGACATGGCCGACGAGGGGTACAACGTCGAGTGGTCGCAGGAGCTGAAGCTGGCGCAGTCGGTCGACGAGTACGTCAAGGCATGGGTTCTGATCCACGTGCTGCGCCGCGTCCTCGGGTTCGAGAAAACGCCGTTCGGCACGATCTTCAACATGTCCGTCGGTTATGACCTTGCCGGGATCAAGAGCCCGCCGATGCAGAAGTTCATGGACACCCTTGAGGACGCCTCCGCGCCGATCGCGGAGATCAAGGAGATCCTGGCGCGGCGGTTCCCGCAGTACGCCGATATCGAGATCCCGACGCGGTTGATCAACAGTGTCACCCTGTCCACGATGCACGGCTGCCCGCCGGACGAGATCGAAGAGATCTCCCGCTACCTGATCGAGGAGCGGGGCCTACACACGTTCGTCAAGCTCAACCCGACCCTGCTCGGCAAGGAGACGGTGATGCGGATCCTGCACGACGATCTCGGCTACACCGATATCGAGATCCCGGATCAGGTCTTTGAGAAAGACCTGCAGTACGACCGCGCGGTCGCGCTGATCAAGTCCCTCACGGAGAGCGCCGCCGCCCGGGGGTTGACGTTCGGGGTCAAGCTGAGCAACACCCTGGCCATGCACAACCACCGCGGAGTCCTGCCGGGCGAGGAGATGTACATGTCCGGCCGCGCCCTGTACCCGCTGACGATGAACCTGTTCCGCAAGCTCGCCCGCGAGTTCGACGGCGAGCTTCCCGTCTCCTACGCCGGGGGGGCGGACGCGCTCAACGTGGCCGACATCCTCGCCTGCGGCGCGCTCACCGTCACCGCCGCCTCGGATCTGTTGAAGCCGGGCGGCTACTCTCGGTTCCTCCAGTACATCGAGTCGATCGAACGCGCGCTGGAGGCCAGTGGCGCGGCCAGCCTGGACGAACTCGCGCGGGACAGGCTGGCGAACCTCGACCGCGCCGCGGCGGAGGCGCGCACCGCACCGCGGTACAAGAAGTCGTACCACCGTGGAGACCTGCCCAAGGTGGATTCTCCGCTTGAGTACTTCGACTGCATCACCGCCCCGTGTGCTGGGGCCTGTGCGGTGGAGCAGGACGTGCCGGAGTACGCGTGGTGGATCGAGCACGGGGATTACGACAAGGCGCTCGCCGTGATCCTGGCGCGCAACCCCCTCCCGGGGGTGACCGGGTACATCTGCACCCACCTGTGTCAGACCCGCTGCACGCAGGATAACTACGAGGCCCCGATCGAGATCCGCGCCCTCAAGCGGTTCGCGGTCGAACACGGGAAGGCCGTCCTCCCTCGGCCGGAGAGGGAGTCGGGCCGCAAGGTCGCGGTGATCGGGAGCGGGCCGTCCGGGCTCGCCGCCGCCTACTTCCTCGCCCTAAACGGGATCGCGGTCACGGTGTACGAGGCGAAGGACCGCCCCGGCGGGATGCTCAACCTCGCCCCGCTGTTCCGCCTGCCGCGGGCGGTGATCGAACAGGACGTCGATCGGATCCTCCAGCTCGGGGTCGATCTCCAGCTCTCGAGCCCGGTGAAATCCCCGCCGGAGGAGCTCCTCGCCCAGGGCTACGACGCGGTGTACATCGCGGTCGGGTTCCCCCGCGACGCCCGACTCGACCTGCCCGGGTTCGACGGGGACCGGGCCTACACCGCGCTCGACTTCCTGGAGCGGGTGGCGTGGGGAGCCCGCCCGGATTTGGGCACGCGGGTGGCGGTGATCGGAGGCGGGAACACGGCAATGGATGCGGCGCGCACGGCGGCGCGGATATCCGGAAACCCGGTCACCGTCCTCTACCGCCGCACCCGGGCCGAGATGCCGGCGGCAACCGAGGAAGTTGAGGACCTGCTCGCGGAGGGCAACGAGCAGCGGCGGCCGAGGAAGTTGAGGACCTGCTCGCGGAGGGCAACGAGCTGATCGAGCTCGTCTCCCCGGTGCGGGTGATCAGGGAGGACGGGAGGATCACCGCGATCGAGTGCATCCGCAACGAGCTCGGCGCCCCGGACGAATCCGGCCGCCGCCGACCGGTCCCGATTCCGGGAAGCGAGTTCCAGATCCCGGTCGATTCCGTGATCCTGGCGATCGGACAGAAACCGGATATCTCGTTCCTCGACGGAAGTGCGGTCTCGGTCAAGCGCAGCGGCGCGATCGCGGTCGACCCGGCCACGTGCGCTGCCGCGCCCGGGATCTACGCGGGCGGGGACGCGGTGCGCGGCCCGGCGATCATCATCCAGGGCTGCGCCGACGGACGCAAGGCGGCGGAGGCGATCTGCGCCCAGTTCGGGATCGAGTTCGCGCAGATTCCGTTCGACCGGCCCGCGTTCACCCCGGAAGAACTTGTCGAGATCAAGCGCCGCCGCGCTCGGCGCGAGCTGCCGCATCGCCCGCCGACCCTCCCGCTCGACGCCCGCCGCGGGTTCGAGCTGGTGGAGCGGACGTTCCCCGAGGATGAGGCTCGGGCCGAAGCCGGACGGTGCCTGCAGTGCTCGCAGGTGTGCGACAAGTGCGTCGAGGTGTGTCCCAACCGGGCGAACTACACCTACGAGGTCGGCCCGGTGGATGTCGAGGTCCCGGTGTTTGCCTGCGCCGACGGACGGCTCGTCGAAGCGGGGAAGGAGCGCTTCACCCTCGCTCAGCCGCGTCAGATCGTCCACGTCGACGACTTCTGCAACGAGTGCGGAAACTGCGCCACGTTCTGCGTGCATCAGGGCAAGCCGTACCTGGAGAAGCCGCGCCTCTTCCTGCGGAGGGATGCGTTCGAGAAGGAAGACGGCAACGCGTTCTTCATCGATGGGGACACGATCTACCGCCGCGAACAGGGGACGGAGTCGCGCCTCACGATCACGGGCGGTAAGATCTTATTCGCGGACGACGCCCTCCGTCTCGAATTGGCGCCGGATCTCTCGGTCGTGCGGGCCGAGCTCGTGCACGAGTTTGCCGGAGAGCGATCGGTCATCCCGGCGCTCGAGATGGCGGTCATCTTTAACGGGGTGAGGAAGAGCCTTCCCTTCCTCATCGAAGGAGAGTAGATGGGTGAGATAGCAACGCTTCGCTGTGTATCGTGCGGCCGGGAATTCTCCCCGGATGCCGTTGACTACACCTGCCCGGACTGCGGGCCGCGGCGGGGGACGCTCGAGGTCCTGTACGACTACGATGCGCTCCGGGCGAAACTCACGCGCGATCATTTCGCGCGTGAGACGGACTATTCCATGTGGCGGTACCTGCCGCTCCTCCCGATCCAGGACCGGCGGTTCATCCAGCCGCTCCACGTCGGGTGGACCCCGGTATATCGGTTTCCTGACTACGCGCACGCCCTCGGGCTATCCGCGCTGTACATCAAGGACGACGGGCGCAACCCGACCGCGTCGTACAAGGACCGGGCGAGCTCGGTCGTGGTGATCAAGGCGCAGGAGAAGCGCAGACCGGTCGTCACCTGCGCGTCGACCGGGAACGCGGCGAGCTCGCTCTCTGGGTTTGCGGCGGCGACCGACCTGGAGACCGTGATCTTCGTCCCGCGCACCGCGCCGGAGGCCAAGGTCGCCCAGCTCCTCATCTACGGGGCGAAGGTGTTCCTCGTGCGCGGATCGTACGACGTCGCCTACGACCTCGCCGCCCAGGCGGCGGAGGAGTTCGGGTGGTACAACCGCTCCGCGGCGGTGAACCCGTACCTGGTCGAGGGGAAGAAGACCGGCGCCCTCGAGCTCGCCGAGCAGCTCGGCTGGGACCCGCCCGATTTCGTGTTCGTCGGAGTGGGGGACGGATCGGTGATAAGCGGGATCTGCAAGGGGTTTGCCGAGCTGAAGGCGCTCGGGCTGATCGCGAAGGTCCCGCGGGTGATCGGGGTGCAGGCCGCCGGAGCCGCCCCGATCGCGCGGGCGTTCACCCGCTACGACGGGGGCGAGGTCAGGATCGATGACGTCGAGGCAGAGACGGTCGCCGACAGCATCTGCGTGGGCAAGCCGCGCGACATCGTCAAGGCGGTAAAATATGTCTACAAAAATGGCGGGAAGTTCATCACGGTCACCGACGCCGAGATCGTCGACGCGATCGCGACCCTGGCCCGGCGCACCGGGGTGTTCGCCGAGCCGGCCGGGGCGACCCCGTTCGCCGGGCTGCGCAAGCTCGCGGCAAGCGGCGAGCTCGCGGGGAAGAGCGCAGCGGTGATGGTGACCGGAAACGGGCTCAAGGACGTCGCCGCCGCCCGCAAGGCGGTCGGGGCGCCGATCGAGATCGACCCGGACCTGCGGGCGGTGAAGGAGAACATATGAGGATTAAGTTCACGGTGAACGGCGAGTCGGTGGAAGCGGAGGTGGACGGAAGCGTCCGGCTCCTCGATTTGCTGCGCGATAAGCTGTTCCTCACCGGCGCGAAGGAGGGATGCGGGGAGGGGGAGTGCGGGGCGTGTACCGTGCTTCTCGACGGCCGCGCCGTCAACTCCTGCCTCGTCCTCGCCCCGCAGGTCGACGGCAAGGAGGTCCTCACTGTCGAGGGGCTCTCCCGCGACGGTGAACTGCACCCGATCCAGCGGGCGTTCGTGGAGAAGGGCGCGGTGCAGTGTGGGTTCTGCACTCCAGGGTTCATCATGTCGACCTACGCCCTGCTCAAGGACAACCCCGACCCGAGCGACGAGGAGATCATGACCGCGCTCGAGGGGAACCTGTGCCGGTGCACCGGGTACGCCAAGATCCTGGAGGCGGTGCGCTACGCAGCGGAGTTGATGCGGGAGGAAGCGGGATGATCGGGGCGATCATCCTCGCCGGCGGCGAGGGGAAGCGGATGGGCGCGGTGAAGCCGCTTTTGGATATCCATGGCATGCCTGCCCTCGCCCGGGTGATCGGGGCGCTGCGGGCGGCCGGGGTGGAGGGGATCATCGTCGTCCTCGGCCACGCCGCCGATGCGGTTCGGGGCGGCGTCGATCTCTCCGGATGCCGCGTGGTTGTGAACCCCGATTACAAGTCCGGAATGGCCTCGTCGCTCCGGGCCGGGATTGCCGCCCTGCCCGCGGATGCGCGCGGGTTCCTCATCCTCCACTCCGACATGCCGTACATCGCCCCGGAGACGATCGAAGCCGTCATCGCCGTTGCCCGGACCGGGGCGCGGATCGTCGCCCCGACCTACCGCGGGAAGCGTGGGTTCCCGGTGTACATCGACCGCGCGTGCTGCCCCGGGCTCATCGCGACCCTGGAGGGCAACGTCGGAGCGCGTGCCTACATCGCCGCCCATCCGGAGCTGCTGGTGGAGATCCCGGTCGAGGATCCGGGGGCGGTGACCGATCTCGACACCCCGGAAGACCTGGAAAAGGAGTTGACGAATGCAGGATTACATTAAACCCGGTTCGATCGCGGAGGCGGTAGCGGCGCTCAGGACACCCGGAGCGATGCTTCTGTGCGGCGGGACCGACCTTCTGGTGAAGCGGCGGATGGGGATCGTCGAACCAAAGCTGTTCGTCGACATCTCTGACCTCGCGCCGCTGCGCGTGCTCCGGGAAGCGGACGGTGAGGTCGAGATCGGGGCCGCCGTCCCGATCACGGAGATCATCGCCTCCCCGCTCGTGCACGAGAAGCTCCCGCTCCTGCCGCGGGTATTGGGCAAGCTCGGTTCGCTCCAGATCCGCAACCGCGCCAGCCTCGGCGGGAACCTGGTGAACGCCTCCCCGGCCGCCGACAGCGCGATCCCGCTCCTCCTCTACGAGGCGCAGCTCGTGCTCGTCAGCGCCAGCGGAGCCCGGGATGTCCCGGTGGAGGAGTTCTTCCGCGGTCCGGGTAAGACCGTGCTGCAACCGGGCGAGCTGATCCGCGCGGTGCGGCTCCCGGTCCCAACAGCGGAGTTTGCGACGTTCTTCCACAAGGTCGGGCGGCGCAAGGCACTCACGATCGCGATCGCCTCCCTCGGGTGTCTCGCTCGGGTGAGCGCGGGGAAGATTGCGGAGATCCGGATCGCTGCCGGCTCGGTCGCCCCGACCCCGATCCGGCTGCGCCGGACCGAGGCGCTCCTCACCGGGGCTGAGCTCTCCGCGGAGACGATCAAGAAGGCGCGGGACAGCGCCCATGACGAGGTCTCCCCGATCGACGATGTCCGGGGGAGCGCCGCCTATCGGCGGACAGTGATCGGCGATCTGCTCACTCGGTTTCTGGAGGAGCTCGGATGAAGGCCGATCTCGCGGTCCGCGGCGGCACGGTGGTCACGCCCGGAGGGGCGGTCCGGGCGGACGTCGGGATCGCGGAGGGGAAGATCATCGCGATCGGGACCGACGTCCGCGGGGTCCGGGAGATCGATGCCGCGGGGCGCATCGTCCTTCCCGGGGCGATCGACGCCCACGTCCACATGGAGCTTCCGGTGCGCGGGGACCGGTCGAGCGATGATTTCCACACCGGTACGATCGCCGCGGCGCACGGCGGAGTGACGACGATCGTCGATTTCTCGGTCGGATCATCCGAGACGCGCCTGCCGGAGGAGATCGAGGCCCGGCTGGAGACAGCGAGGAAAGCCGTGATCGACTTCACCCTGTCGGAGGAGATCGAGGCCCGGTTGGAGACGGCCGGAAAGTCCGTGATCGACTTCACCCTGCACGGGGAGGTCGTCGGCTGGACTCCGGGAGGCGAGCGCGAGTTCGCGGAGGCGGTCGAGCTCGGGGTGCGGACGTTCAAGTTCTACACCACGTACTCCCGCTCGGGACGAATGAGCGACGACGGCGTCCTGTACGCCGCGTTCTCCGCCATCTCCCGCCTGGGCGGGACGGCGATGGTGCACGCGGAGAACGACGCGATCATCAACTCACTCACCGACGGGCTCGCCCGCCGTAGGGAGCTGGGGATGGAGTCCCTTCCCAAGGCCCGGCCGGTGATCTGCGAGGAGGAGGCGATCGCCCGGGTCGCGCTGATCGCGCGGCGGACCGGGGTCACCCTTCGGATCGCGCATATCTCGTCCGCGGACGGGCTCGATGCCGCCCGCGCCGCCCGCTGGGACGGAACGCAGCTCATCGCCGAGACGTGTCCGCATTACCTGCTGCTGGACGAGGGGGTGTACGCGCGGGAGGACGCGCACCTCTACGCCGCGATGCCGCCGCTCAGGACGCCGCTGGACAACGCCGCGCTGTGGAACGGGATCGAGGACGGGACGATCGACATGGTCGTCACCGACCACTGCCCGTTCACCCGCGCCCAGAAGCACTGGACCGGCTCGTTCCTTGATCTTCCGTACGGGCTTCCCGGGGTGGAGACGCTGCTCCCGCTCATGTACTCCGCAGGAGTGGCGACCGGGGGGATCACGGTCGAGCGGCTGGCGGAGCTCGTGAGCTCCGGACCGGCGCGGGCGCTTGGGATCTACCCGCGCAAGGGAGCGATCGCGGTCGGGTCCGACGCCGATCTCGTCATCATCGACCCGGAGAAGGAGACGGAGATCGCAGCCGATTCCCTGCACATGAACTGCGATTTCAGCCCGTACGAGGGGATGCGGGTCACCGGCTGGCCGGTGGTCACGATCTCCCGCGGTGCCGTAATCGTCGAGGACGGAAAGTTCCACGGCGAACCGGGACGGGGGGAGTTCATCCCCCAGGGCTAGCCGCACGGTGCGATTTGTGCTATCGTCCAGTGAGGAGGCGATCGAGATGAGGAAGGTTAAAGCAATCGGAATTCTGGTGCTGGTAGCGACGATGTTCGCACTCGGTGGGTGCTTCCTGTTCCCCAACCACCCGCCGATTGCCGCATTCACTCCGATCTATGGGGTCGATACAGAGGGACGATGTTCGCACTCGGTGGGTGCTTCCTCTTTCCCAACCACCCGCCGATTGCCGCATTCACCCCGATCTACGGGGTCGATACAGAGGACCCACTCGTCGTGCGGCTCGACGCGAGCGCGTCGACCGATCCGGACGGGGATGAGATCGTCGCTTACTCGTGGACGTTCTTCCAGGAGGACGGACAACCGGAGGACCACGTAACGATCCTCCCGCAGGAGGCCAGCAAGACGACCACCGATCCCGTGATCACTGTGCGGTTCCCAGTCGAGGGGAACTACACCGTCACCCTGGTCGTGCGCGACGCGCGCGGGAAGGACTCAGACCCAGTGAGCCTTGAGGTGACCGTGCCGTACGTCCCGACTAGTCCGACGGAGTGAGCTACGGGTTCACCGCGATGTTCTTCGTCGCTTGATCCGTTGCCCCCGAAATCCCAGAAGTACCCGATGATCTCGCCATCGGGAGCGGTTGAGCCCAGGTCGGCACAGGTCGAATCTGGATCAGAGGGAGAATTCCTCAAGCGCAGCGCTATCCCCTACAGGTCCCCGCGCAGCCACGCAGTGAAGACGCGGTCGGTGAGCCAGGATAGGCTGTAAGAGAGGTTAAGGGTGACACCCCGAGTGCCCGCGCGTCGACTTCCTGGGTACGAAACTTGAGGCGACAGCAAAGGACGTGGAAGCTAGAACCGAAATAGCTTCTCCCTCATTGTCGCGTTCGGCGAGATCGGGTAAGCTCACCGCAAGATGACCGAACCGAAGATCGCTTTGTTCTACGGAGATCCATATCGGTGCGAGCAAGCCCTTGCCGCGCGGGAGGGAGAGATCGCGCCGGACGAACGGATCGTCCGGTTTGGGGATGAGCTCGACATCAAAGCGTTATCGATGGAGATGACATCCACATCCTTGTTTTCTCCCCGGCGTCACTTCCTCATCCGTCACGTGGAACGGGTTCGGCCGATCAAGACCATCTACCCGCTGGTTGAGGGCTCGCTTCCCGCTGGTACCTACCTCACCATGCTCGCTTCCGATGGGAAGGGGCTGGATGGTCTGATCTCCCGGGTGAAGAAGGTAGAAGGGAGAGTGGCGGGGCTTCCCCGCCCGCGGGGACAGGCGCTCGTTCAAAGCGTAGAAGAGCTCCTGCGAGAGGAGGGGGTACAACTCCCCCGGACTGCGGTGGCACGACTGCTCGAACAGGGGAACGGCGACCTCCTTTTCCTGCGGGAGGAAGTGCGGAAGATCGCTGCCTACGCCGGGGAGGAGACCCCGAGCCCGACTGTCGTGACGGCAATTGGGTACACCGGGGGAGAAGAGTCGATCTATCCGTTCCTCGACGCATTCGGGAGGAGGAATCTCGCCAATGCCCTCGCTGCCCTCGAACGCCTGTACGTCGATCCCAATCGCTTGTTCCCCGCCCTCCTCCATCACATCACCCGTCTGACCGAGGTGCGGATTCTGCGGGATGATGGATTCTCCCCCCGGAGGATCGCCGCTGCGCTCGAGACACCGGAGTGGCTCGTGCGGCGCCTTGCCACCCAAGCTAAAAACTACACGCAAAAAGAACTCGCCGCCGCGCTTTCCCTCGGGATCGAGCTCGATCGAGGGATCAAGCGCGGCGGCGTCCGTCCCGCCGACGCGGTACTTAAGCTTGTTCTCGCTGCTACTTCCCGGCCTCGGCGGTGACCCGCACCGGGATGTAGTTGGCGAACCCGGCCTTCTCGATGAGGAGGCGGCTCACGACCAGCGCGCAGTACATGCTCCCCACTACACCGATCCCGAGCGTGATCGCGAATCCCTTGATCGGTCCGGTACCGACGAGGAGGAGGATCAGCGCGGTGAGCAGAGTGGTCACGTTGGCGTCGACGATGGTGGAGAGCGACTTCTCGAACCCTCCCCGCACCGCGGCGAGCGGCGACTTCCCGGCTCGGCGCTCCTCCTTGATCCGCTCGAAGATGATCACGTTACCGTCGACCGTTGTACCGATCGTCAGGATGATACCGGCGATCCCCGGCAGGGTAAGGGTGGCATGGAATAGCGCCAGAGCAGCGAAGACGATGAGCATGTTCAACAGCAGGGCGATGTCGGCGACGAATCCGAACAGCCGATAGTAGATCGGCATGTATAAGATGACGAGGATGAACCCGGTTACGATCGAGATCATCCCCCGGCGGATCGAGTCGCTTCCCAGGGTCGGCCCGACGGTGTTCTCCTCGACCACTTTCACCGCCACCGGCAACGCACCGGCGCGCAGCACGATCGCGATCCGGGTCGCCTCATCCTTGGTGAATTTCCCCTGGATGGTGGTTGAGTCCTTCACCGCCCGCCAGCCTTGGGCGGCCGCGCTCTTGATCGACTCGGTGATCCTCGGAGCGCTGTAGATGACGTTGTCGAGCACGATCGCCAGGCGGTCATCCACCTTAAGCCGTTTCAACGCGTTGACGAACTGTTGTGCTCCTTCTTTGTTGAAGGTGAGCGCAATGTAGAGCTGTCCGGCGGTTTGGATTGCTTGGGAGGTGTGTACCCGGGCGTCGGCCAAGGCGGCCCCGGTGAGGAGCGGGGTGCTCTCCACGATGTACGGAATCCCGTTGCGGTCCCTCAATACCTCTTGATCGGGAGAGGTCGGCACAAGGTCCTCGTTCGGACTGGTCCCGGCCTGGATCACCTTCTTGAACTCCAGCATCGCCGTCTGTCCGATAAGCTGCCGTGCTTCCCGCGGGTCCTTCGTTCCGGGGAGGTTCACCAGGACGCGGTTTGTCCCCAACCGCTTTATCTCCGCGTTTGCCATCCCGTACTGATCGACCCGGTTGTTGAGGATGGTGATGATCCGGTTGATGGTATCGTCTCGCTCTTTCGCGTCCATATTTTCCGTCCCCTGTGCCTGCAGGACGAGGCGCACCCCTCCCTGGAGATCGAGCCCGAGGGGAATAACCTTGTTCAGCGGCCAGAACGGGTAGAGGATGGCGAGAGCACCAAACAGGATCAACAGAACGCTCCCGAGCCGGATCCAATCGTTCCGCGTCATGTTGGAATGAGCCATTATTTCGACCTCCCCGAATTTATCTTATTTAGTGAGCTTATCGACGATGCTCGATTTGGCGATCCTGATCTTTCCCCCGTCCTCCAGGGTGAGGACAACGGATGTATCACCGATCGAATCGATCTCGCCGTAGATCCCGCCTGCGGTCACCACCTTATCCCCCCGCTTCAGGCTTGAGACGAGTTCAGAGTGCTGCGCCTGCCGCTTCCGTTGCGGACGGATCAGCATGAAGTAGAACACTGCCGCGAACACCCCGAGGATCACGACGAGGGAGATGATCGATTGTCCAGCGGCCGGCTGTTCCTCTTGCCCAAACGCGACGAGGCCGAACATGAGGACGATCAGACCCGCCAACACGAACTTCTTACTCATTACCATCACTCCTTGTCACTTTTTCATCCGCAGGTGGCGGTAGGCCCCGGTCCAGAGGAACGGAACTCCCACAACCACGAAAACAACGGCTAATATTAACTCCCCTTTCCCGGATAGTTCCCTTCCTAAGCCGATTACCCGCTCCAGGATCGCGAAGAGATCGGCCCAGATTATACAGTAAAGACCCGCCAAAATCGACTTTCGTGCCCCGGATCTGGCGGCGAGGTCGTACGCCAGGCTCGCCGCGGGGATGACCATCCAGGCTGCGAGCAGGTAAACAGGTGGATGGTTCAGCACTCCGATCGCGAACAGGAGAAGGAGGTGTCCCGGGAAAAGCGAGATAACGTTAGCTCCCCCCGTCGGACTTCGCGCCGGCATGCGGGCGCGAACGAGAAGATATCCGATGAATCCGATGCTCTCCCCTGCGAGGATTCCGGCCCATGTCGGGGTGAAGTTCCCGACGTACACCACAATCCCGAGCAGGGCGAGGAGAAAGGGGTAGGACCAAGGTGGGAGTTCTTGCTTCATCTCAACCCCGGAATGAGGAGGCGCGCCAAGACGAATAGAAACGCGAACCCCAGAGTATCGGTGAACGTGGTGAGGAAGATGGAGGAAGCCAGGGCCGGATCCTGGCGCAATGCCCGCAGGACCAATGGAATCACCGTCCCCACGACCCCGGCGTTTATCATATTGAACGTCATCGCCAAAAAGACCACCAATCCGAGTGAGAATGTGTGTTTCCACAGGTATCCCACTGCTCCGACCGCTATCCCCATCGCCAGTCCGTTGATCAATCCGAGGATGAGCTCCTTGCGCAGGATCTGCCAACCGGCTCCTTTCGGCACCTCGCCGAGAGCTATCCCACGGGTGACGATGGTGACGGTCTGCATCCCCGCGTTTCCCCCCTGCCCAGCGATTATCGGCATGAAGAACGCCAGCGCGGCGTATTTGGCGATCGTCGACTCAAACGCCCCCACTACCGAGGCGGCGACGAATGCGGTGAGGAGGTTGAAATACAGCCACGGCATCCGCCACCGCACCGATTCGTACCACGGCGTGTCCACCCTCTCTTCCAACGGAACACCGTGGGAACGGTAGATATCCTCAGTCGCTTCTTCGCGGATCTGATCGATAACGTCGTCGATCGTGATCACGCCAAGGAGTCTACGGTCTGAATCGACCACTGGGAGGGCGTAGTAGTTGTACTTGTCGAACAGACGACCGACGTCCTCGGCGTCAGCGTCGACCGGCACGGAGATCACGTCCCGGTTTACCAATGCGGAGAGGCGCGTCTCCGGTCGGGCAAGGGCGAGATCGCGCAGCGAGATCACCCCTTCCAACCTGCCTTCATCGTCGACCGCGTAGGCATAGTAGATCGTCTCCACTTCCTCGACCTTGCGGCGGAGGATGTCGATAGCCTCCTGCGCAGTGAGGTGGAGAGGGAGGGCGACCACCTCCGGGGACATCAGCCCACCGGCGGTATCCGGAGGGTATTCCAGGAGCTCAGACAGCACCTGCGCGTCCTTCGGCCCGAGGCGGGAGAGAATCTCGTCCTTCACTTCCTCGGGGAGCTCCTCCAGCAGGTCGACCGCGTCGTCCGGGTCCATCCGCGAGAGAATATTTATCGCCTCGTCCCGATCGAGCTCAGCGATGATGTCAGCCGAGTCCTCTGGCTCCATCTCCCCGAGCGGCTCCGCCGCGGCGTGGCGCAGATAGAGGCGATGGAGGAGCTGTGCCGCCTCCTCGTCGGAAAGATGGGAAAGCACCTCAGCGATATCGGCTGGGTGCTTCAGCAGAAGATCGCGCAGTGAAACTTTTTTGTTTTCCTCCA
>JAGGSO010000159.1 GCA_021159055.1 Candidatus Bipolaricaulota bacterium
AGCTCGCGGCGGCGGTGACGAGCGCGGCGCGCGAGGCAACAGCGGCGTTCGGGAAGACCGAGCTCTACCTCGAGCGCGCCCTGATCAACCCGCGTCATATCGAGGTCCAGGTGATCGGCGATGCGTTCGGGAGGATCGCCCACCTCGGGGAGCGGGAGTGCTCGATCCAACGCCGTCACCAGAAGCTGATCGAGGAGGCGCCCGCTCCCAACCTCGATCCGGAGATCCGAGCCGCCCTCCACGCTGCCGCCCTCACCGCCGCTCGTACCCTTGACTACCGGAGTGCGGGGACGGTCGAGTTCATCCTCGACGCGGACGGCAACTTCTACTTCATCGAGATGAACGCCCGCATCCAAGTGGAGCACCCGGTGAGCGAAGCGGTGACCGGGGTGAACCTGGTGAAAGAGCAGATCCGGATCGCGCGGGGGGAGGGACTCTCTCGCGACGAGTTCCCGATCAGGGGGCACGCGATCGAGTGTCGGATCAACGCCGAGGACCCGCAGACCGGGTTCCTCCCCGCCTCGGGCCGGCTCAGGATCAAGAGCCTGCCCGGTGGGTACGGGGTGCGGGTCGACACCCACATCTACGACGGGATGGAAGTGCGGCCCCACTACGACTCCCTCCTCGCCAAGGTGATCACGTGGGGGGAGGACCGGGAGGAGGCGATGATCCGGATGTACACAGC
The DNA here is from genome assembly GCA_021159055.1 of Candidatus Bipolaricaulota bacterium. Lineage (NCBI taxonomy): Bacteria > Candidatus Bipolaricaulota > Candidatus Bipolaricaulota bacterium. Next base: position 686 of record JAGGSO010000159.1, read on the forward strand.
GCTGGAGCGGTTCCAAATCGCGGGGGTGGCGACGACGCGCGACCTCGCCCAGGAGATCATCGCCCATCCCGCGTTCCGCGAGGGGAGGATCGGGACCGGATTTCTGAACGAGGAGGGAATCGGTTGACGGAATGGGTGGAGGGATTTACTCTGTAGTGGCGGGCATTGTGCCCGACGTTCGCGGGAGAGGTATCGAGGAGAGTTAGATGTTCGATTCGTTGACCGAGCGGCTGAGCGGGGTCTTCTCCCGCCTGCGCGGAAAGGGGAAGCTGTCGGAGAAGGACGTGGATGCCGGGCTGCGCGAGATCAGGCTCGCGTTGCTCGAGGCCGACGTCAACTACAAGGTGGTCAAGGATCTGATCGGGAAGATCCGCGCCCGTGCGATCGGGGAGGAGGTGCTGGAGAGCCTCACCCCGGCCCAGCAGTTGATTAAGATCGTACGCGACGCCCTCACCGAACTGATGGGGTCCGAGCGGGTCGGACTCAACCTGGACCACCGTCCGGCGGTGATCGTGCTCGTCGGACTGCAGGGCTCGGGGAAGACGACGACCGCGGCCAAGCTTGGGCTCCTCCTCCGCAAGTCCGGCCATTCCCCCGGGCTCGTCGCCGCCGACGTCTATCGTCCGGCGGCGGTCGACCAGTTGGTGGCGCTGGGGAAGAGCCTGGAGATCCCGGTCGCATCGTTCCCTGGCCTCGCCCCACCGCAGATCGCGGCCAAGGCGCGGGAGTGGGCCGAGGAGAACCTGTACGACGTGATCATCCTCGACACCGCCGGTCGCCTTCACATCGATGATGAGATGATGCGGGAGCTGGAGGAGATCGTGACCGCGGTCCCGCCCGACGAGGTCCTTCTCGTCGCCGACGCGATGACCGGGCAGGAGGCGGTGAACATCGCGGCCGAGTTCAACGCTCGGCTTCACTTAACCGGCGTGATCCTCACCAAACTCGACGGTGACGCCCGGGGCGGGGCGGCCCTGTCCATCCGTGCCGTAACCGGGGCCCCGATCAAGTTCGTCGGAGTGGGAGAAAAGGCCGACGCCCTCGAACCGTTCCATCCCGATCGGATGGCAGCCCGCATCCTCGGGATGGGGGACGTCCTCACCCTGATCGAACAGGCCGAGTCCAAGCTCGATCAGAAGAAGGCGGAGCAGCTTGCCACCCGCATCCGCAAGAACCGGTTCACCTTGCAGGACTTCCTCGAGCAGCTCGAGGAGATGAGGAAACTGGGCCCGTTCTCCCAGATCCTGGACAAACTCCCTGGGGTGAGCAAGCTGAAGGGGACACCGGAAGTCGATGAGGCCGAGATCGACCGGGCTCTGGCGATCCTCCGCTCGATGACGTTGGAAGAACGGCTGAATCCGTCTATAATTGGGGGAAGTCGTAAGCGGCGGATCGCGCGGGGGAGCGGTACGCAGGTTCGTGATGTGAACCGGGTCTTGTCTCGGTTCAATGAGGCGAAGCGTGCCCTCAAGCTGGTAGGGAAGAAGCACATGGGCAAGAGAAGGTTACCCATCGATTTCTTCGGCGAACCGTCGTGACCTTAAGAAAATAAAACGAGCGCAAAGGAGTGGAAAGATGGCAGCGAAGATCCGTTTGAAGAAGGTGGGAAGGAAAGGGCAGCCGTCGTATCGAATCGTGGTTCTCGACGGGCTGAAGCCGCGTGACACCAAGGTGGTTGCCGACCTCGGGTACTACGATCCCAAGGCTGATCCGGCGCGGGTGGAGATCGACAACGAGGCCGCGCTCAAGTGGCTCCTCAACGGGGCGAAGCCGACCAAGGCGGCGCGCGACCTTCTGTCCAAGGCCGGGGTGATGGCCGCCTGGGACGCGGCAAAGCGTGAACGGATCAAGGCGCGGGCGGAGGGATAGGTGCTCTACCGCCTCCTCCTCTTCCTCGTCCGGTCATTGGTCGACGATCCCGAGCGAGTGAGGATCGACCGCATCGAGACCGAAAAGGTTGACATCTTCTTCATTCAGGTGGGGAAGGAGGATCGGGGGCGCATCCTCGGGAGAGGGGGGCGGACGATCAGTGCGCTGCGCACGTTCCTCGAGGGGGTGGCGGCCCGACTCGACCGCGAGATCGTGATCGAGCTCGCCGACTGATGCGATTTGACATCGTTACGATATTCCCGGAGGCCCTCTCCGGGTTCTTTTCGGTCGGGGTGATCGGGCAGGCGCGGGCCGCGGGTCTGCTCGAGGTTCACCTGCATGATTTGCGTGACTTCACCGACGATCCCCATCGGGTGGTGGACGACCGCGCGTACGGGGGCGGACCGGGGATGGTGATGAAGGTCGAGCCGTTCGTGCGGGCGATCGAAGCGATCAAATCCGGCGGGGTCAGGTCTTGCTTTTTGCACGAGAGGTGTGGGATTGCAAGACCTGACCCCGAAGGATGGAGGACGATCCTCTTGTCGGCGCAGGGGCGGCTGTTCACCGAGCGCGACGCGATTCGGCTCGGGAAGTACGCCGGCCTGATCCTCCTGTGCGGGCGGTACGAGGGGGTGGACGAGCGGGTGGTCGAGTTCGTGGACGAGGAGCTGTCGATCGGGGATTACGTCCTCACCGGAGGGGAGCTTGCCGCGGCGGTCGTGGTCGAGGCAACGGCGCGCACGATTCCCGGGGTGGTGGGGGACTTCGGGTCGGTAGAGAGCGACTCGTTCTTCAACAAGGAGCGGCTCGGTCCGCCGCAGTACACCCGCCCCCCCGAGTTTCGCGGGCTCAAGGTCCCGGATGTCCTGCTGAGTGGGGATCATAAAAGGATCGAGGAGTTCCGCGCCCGGGCGGCGTGGGAGAAGACGGCGCGCAACCGGCCCGACCTCCTCGGGCTCGATCTTGACAGGGAAAATTCTGATGGGTAACCTCTACATCGGCCTGTTTCACTTTCCGATGCGCAGCCGCACCGGCGAGATCGTCGCCACCTCGACCACTGCGGTCGACGTGCACGATATCGCACGGACGGCGCGGACGTACGGGGTGAGGCGCTACTTCGTGGTGACCCCGCTCCCGTCGCAGCAGGAGATCTCGTGGCGGATCCGCGGGTTCTGGACGGAGGAGCGGGCGGACGCGGAGAGCCGACGGGCAGAGGCGCTCGAGATCGTGACCGTCGCCGCCGACCTCGAGGAGACCCTGGCCGAGATCGAGGCGGAGGAGGGGATGGCGCCGTTGCTCGTTGCCACCTCGGCGCGGCGGCACGGAAAACGGAATGTCTCCTACGCAGAGCTCAAAGAGTACCTGCAAACGGAGGACCGGCCGGTATATATCATTTTCGGAACCGGATGGGGGATGGCAGAGGAGCTGATCGCCGCCACGGACGCCCTTCTCCCTCCGATAAGAGGAAAAAGCGACTTTAACCACCTCTCGGTGCGGGCGGCGGTGGCGATCGTCCTCGACCGCGTGGTGGGAGAAAACTAGGAGATAGAGATGGACGAGATCGTAAGAGCAGTTGAACGGGAGTTCCTGAAGAAACGGACCGAGGAGGAAGAGTTCACCCCCGGCGACATCGTGCGGGTGCACGAGCGGATCACCGAAGGGGCGAAGGAGCGGATCCAGGTGTTCGAGGGGATCGTGCTCAAGAAGAGCGGAGCCGGAACGCGGGCGATGATCACAGTCCGCAAGATCTCCTCCGGGATCGGGGTGGAGAAGACCTATCCCCTGCACTCCCCCAAGGTGGAGAAGATCGAGCTCGTAAAGCCGATCCGGGTCCGCCAGGCGCGCCCGTACTTCCTGCGCCGCCTGCGCCGCATCCGCTGATGGTGTTTACACCGCAGAGGCGCAGAGTTCGC
>JAGGSO010000160.1 GCA_021159055.1 Candidatus Bipolaricaulota bacterium
CTGTTCCCTACCTTGAAGCGGCGCCGCAACCAGCGGGTGGGGAAGATGAGCGGGGGAGAGCGACAGATGGTGGCGATGGGGCGGGCGTTGATGCTCGACCCGCGGCTTCTCATGCTCGATGAGCCATCGGCCGCTCTTGCCCCTAAGCTGGCAGCGGAGATCTTCGCCCGGATCATCGCGATCAATGACACCGGAGTGGCGATCCTCATTGTAGAGCAGAACGCCAAGGAGTCGCTCCGGCTCTCCCACCGCGGCTACGTCCTCGCCGCCGGGGAGAAACGGTACGAAGACACCGGACAGAACCTGTTGAACAACGAAGAGGTGGGGAAGCTCTACCTCGGGGGATAGGAGCGATATGTCGATACTTGTAAGATTACCGCAGCTGCTGATCTATGGAATTATCTCAGGGAGCATCCTCGCACTGGGAGGAATCGGCGTCTCCCTTACCTATAGCATCCTCGGGTTCTCCAACTTCGCCCACGGCGACATCATGGCCCTGGGGGCGTACATCACCCTCGGCCTCCTCGGTCTGTTCACCGCATTGGGAGTGCCAAATACTCCGCTCGGCCCGCTCTCGTTTGGGGGTGGATTCGTCCTCTCCGCTCTCCTCGCGATCGGGTTGACCGCGGTGGCGGTGATTATAATCGATCGATTCTTGTTCCGCCGGCTGCGCCATTCCGGCCCGATCATCCTCATGATGTCCTCGATCGGACTGGCGCTCGGGCTGCGAAATGTCCTTCAGTTTGCATGGGGACCGCAGCCGCACTACTACATCGAGCGGATTCAAGTCGCCCTGCCCATCCCCGGGATTCCCGCACGGATCAAATCGGACGAGATATTCATCGTCTTAATGGCGCTCGTCATCATTACCCTGGTTCACCTCTTCCTCCGCTACACCAAGATGGGGAAAGCGATGCGAGCGATGGCCGATAACGTCTCACTCGCACGGGTGACCGGGATCAACACCGACCGGGTTATCGCGTTGACGTGGGTGATCGGGGGAGGGCTGGCCGCGATGGCCGGGATATTCGCTGGGATCGAAAACAAGTTCATCACCCCGGAGCTCGGTTGGCAGATGCTCCTTTCCATATTCGCCGGGGTGATCCTGGGTGGAATTGGAAACCCGTACGGGGCGATCATCGGGGGGCTGATCATCGGGATCTCGGAGGAGGTGTCCACCGCGTTCATCTCCACCGGTTACAAGCCAGCGGTGGCGTTTGTGATCATGATTCTGATGCTCCTGGTCCGGCCGACCGGGATCCTCGGAAGGAGCGATTGATGGAACAGTTCGTCAGTATCCTCAGCTACATTGTATTCTTCGCCATAACGGCCGGAACCTACGGGGTGCTCACCCTGGGGCTGAACATCCAGTGGGGCTACACCGGCCTGTTCAATATCGGGATCGCCGGGTTCTACGCCCTTGGGGCGTACACCTCGGCCCTCATCTCCGGTCCGGCCCCGAGCCCGTGGGAGGGGAGGACGTTCGGTGGGTTCGAGCTCCCGTTCATCCTCGGGCTCCTCGGGGCGGCGGTTGTGTGCGGGATCGTTGCTCTCCTCATCGGGATTCCGACCCTGCGGCTGCGTGCCGACTACCTGGCGATCGCCACGATCGGGATCGCCGAGTCGATCCGGTTGGTCCTCAACAACGAGTCCTGGTTGACAAACGGAGTGTGGGGAATCCAGGGGATCCCCGCGCCGCTGTACAAGACGATCCACGGTGGTGCTAAGGCGTTTCTGGCGGCCCATCCCGGGATTCCAGGATGGCTGCACGACTTGATCGCCAAGTCATACGACTGGTTCTACCTCGGGCTTGTCCTGTTCGTCCTGCTCGTCATCTACTTGATTGTGGAACGGCTCGGGCGTGCCCCGTGGGGACGGGTGATCAGGGCGATTCGGGAGGACGAGGACGCCACCGCGATGCTGGGGAAAAACACGTTCGCGTTCAAGCTCCAGTCCCTCGTCCTCGGTGCGATGGTGATGGGAGTCGGCGGGAGTCTCTACGCCCATTATGCCCGGTTCATCTCCCCCGCCTCGTTCAAGCCGTTCTACGGCACCTTCCTGATCTGGGTGATGCTCATCCTCGGGGGGAGTGGGAACAACCGCGGCGCAATCCTGGGAAGCTTTGTCGTGTGGGGAATCTGGGCCGGGACGGACTTCCTTACCAAGTATTTCCCGGTCTCTGCTACCCAGGCGGCGAGCCTGCGGATCATCCTGATCGCTTTACTCCTCGAGGTCATCCTCCTGTGGCGTCCGCAGGGGCTCCTCCCTCCACGGAAGCAGAAGAAGACCGATTCCGACTGACTGCTGTCTCTTTCCCTCCTCCCTTGTTGCTCCGCCCCCTTTGTAAAAAGAAGGGGGCGGCCCTTTCGGACCACCCCACAACAAGAGGAGAGAAGAAGTAATAGGAGGCTTTATCCCGAAACAGTCAACACCGGGACGACCTGGCAGTCCTGGATCTTCCAGATCAGGATCCCGCCTTCCACGTCACCGTTATCCTTGAAGTCCACCGTGCCGGAGAGGCCCTCATAGTTGATCTCCTTCCCCGCCTTCAACAGGGAGACCGCCTTGGCGAACTCGCCGTAGTAGACCTTCTCCCCCGGTGGGTTGGCGACAGCGCGCAGGTTGTCCCGAATCGCCTCACCAGTTGCCTTGCCGGCCCGTTCCATCGCCAATGCAATCAGCATCACCGCGTCATACGCCTGGTAGTAGTAAGGTACCGTGCTCTTCCCGAACTCGGCCTCATAGTCGGCGTCACACTGGTCGGTGCGGAAACCGGCGGCGGCGACTGTCCCGTACGCCCCTTCGATTGGGCCGGGGTTGTCACCGGACTGGCAGGCCGGTCCCGGGGCAACTCCCTCGCCCTTCATCCCATCCGAGAAGAGGAATTTCCCTTGATAACCGGCCTCGACTGCTTCCACAATCTGCTTGTTTCCGTCGACCGGATAGCTGACCATGATAAGGGCATCCGGATCTCCGCTAATCGCCTTCTCAACCTCACCCCGATAGGAGGGCTTGTTTTCCTCGTACGGGACCACAGCCAGGACCTTACCGCCGTAGGATTCAAAGTTTTTCTTGAACACGTCAGCAAGCCCCTTTCCATAGGCGTTGTTTACGTAGATCACAGAGACCTTCTGATAGTTCAGGAGCAACGCCATCCGGGCGAGAACGATACCCTGCACCGCGTCGGATACGACTGTCCGGAACACGTAGTCGTTATCCTTCAGCGCGGGGATAGCCGGGGAGGTGGAAGCGGGGGAGATGAGGACGACTTCAGCCGGGATGGTAACGCTGGAAGCGGCGATCGTCACTCCGCTCGACAGTGCTCCGACGATCGCGGGAACGTGATCGAGCTCCACCAGCTTTCGTGCCGCGTCCCGTCCTACATCGGGTGATGTCGCCGTATCGCGCACAACGAGTTCAAGTTCCTTGCCCAGTACTCCACCCGCAGCGTTGATCTGCTCAACCGCCAGCTTCGCCCCGTTGACGATCGGCGGGCCGTACGGCCCTAGCGGACCGGTGAGCGACATCAGCGCCCCGATCTTGATCTTCTCAGCTCCAACTGCGGAGATGCTCAGCCCAATGACCAGTCCAATGATAAGCAACGTCACTACTTTTTTCACCTTTAACCTCCTTGCCTTTAATGATTTTATTTTACCTACTACACTATTTGCTTCTGCACCATCACCTCCCTCCAATAAAAAAGACCACAGGCATTCGCCCGTAGTCTTCCCGCGCCCGCTATAACCTAGTAGTAAGTACTAGGCCCGGGCGGGCGCAAACAGCGTAATCCAATAAACAAGATGAGAGGAGCGGACAGAGCCGCTTACGCCATTAACTATCAGTTGCATTCCTCTCATCCTGTCCATGATCGTTCTCACCATAGCACGAATCGAGGGGTTTGTCAAGTGGTCCGCAGCGCGATGCCCCCACGGCCATGTCGTGATCGATCTTCTCCTCCTGCATCAGCCTAGCGCTTTCCGTGTCACCGCGTCGCTTCTCTACCTTCTTTGGGGTTGACAAACGGGCGGTACTGCACTAAAGTGATACCTGAATCAGGTGTCACTTTTACAGCGGAAAGATCCGCCTACAGGATCATTCCGATTCGGCTCCAGGAGGTGGTCCCACAGATTGCACCTGTCATCGGCGGCTGGTTAGGCCCTAAGGCGGGGCATGTCGAGCAGCGAATTCTCCAGCGTGTTGCAGGGAAAGGATTGTTAGGCTAGTATCTATGAGGGTTTTAAACATTAAAGCGAGGAGGTTTTGAAGTGTCCGAACCGATCAAGTGGGTGAAGAAGGACCCGGCCAAGGAGAACGTCTTCTGGCCGACCGAAGAGATGAAGAAGCGGGCGTGGGTCGCCGACGAGTCGATCTACGCCGAGGCAAAGGCCGACCCGGTGAAGTTCTGGGCCAAGCACGCCGAGGAGCTCCACTGGTTCAAGAAATGGGAGAAGGACTACGAGTTCGCCCCGCAGGCGTACAAGTGGTTCATCGGTGGAAAGATCAACCTCTCCTACAACTCCCTCGACCGGCACATCGAGGCGGGAAACGGAGATAAGGTCGCCATAATCTGGGAACCGGAGCCGACCGACGAGGCCCCGCGCAAGATCACGTACTCCGAACTGCACGAGCTCGTCTCCAAGTTCGCCAACGTGCTTAAGAGCTTGGGGGTAAAGAAGGGGGACCGCGTTGGGATCTACCTTCCGATGATCCCTGAGGCGGTGATCGCGATGCAGGCGTGCGCCCGGATCGGCGCACCGCACTCGGTCGTGTTCTCCGCCTTCTCCCCGGATTCGCTCCGCGACCGGCTGATCGATGCCGGTGCCAAGGTGTTGATCACCGCCGACGGCTACTACCGCCGCGGCAAGAAGATCGACCTGAAGAAGAACGCCGACGCCGGTATCGAGGGGACTGCCGTGGAGAAGGTCGTCGTCGTCAAGCGGCTCGACGGGAGCGCGTCGATGACCCCGGGGCGTGATCTGTGGTACCACGAGCTGATGGCGGACGCGTCCGCCGACTGCCCGGCAGAGGAGCTCGATGCAGAGGACCTCTCGTTCCTCCTCTACACATCGGGAACGACCGGAAAGCCGAAGGGGATCATGCATACGACCGGCGGCTACGCCGTTCAGTCCTACCTCACGGCGAAGTGGAACTTCGACCTGCACGAGGGGGACATATTCTGGTGCACGGCCGACGTCGGCTGGATCACCGGCCATACCTACATCAACTACGCTCCGCTGATGAACGGGGTGACGAGCCTGATCTTCGAGGGCTCCCCCGACTTCCCGGACTACGGTCGGTTCTGGGCGATCATCGAGAAGCACAAGGTCACCCAGCTCTACACCGCACCGACCGCGATCCGGATGTTCATCAAGTGGGGGGACGAGTGGCCGGAGAAGTACGACCTGTCGTCGCTGCGGCTGCTCGGGACGGTCGGTGAGCCGATCAACGTCGATGCCTGGCTGTGGTACTTCGAGAAGATCGGTGGCGGCCGCTGCCCGATCATCGACACGTGGTGGCAGACCGAGACCGGGGCGAACATGGTGAACAACCTCCCCGGAATCGGGCCGTTCATCCCGACCGTCGCCGGCCGGCCGTTCCCCGGAGTGATCGCCGACATCCTCGACTCCGGTGGTACGCCGGTGAAACCGGGCGACGGCGGCTACCTCACGATCTTCAACCCGTTCCCGCCGGCGCTGACGCGCGGGATCTACGGGGACATGGAGCGGTTCAAGAACCAGTACTTCTCCGACTACGGCCCGGAGCGCTACTTCACGAGCGACGGGGCGCGGAAGGACGAGATGGGGAACATCCGGATCACCGGGCGCGTCGACGACGTAATGAACGTCGCCGGCCACCGACTGGCGACCGCCGAGGTGGAGAGCGCCCTCGCCCAGAACGACAAGGTGAGCGAGGTCGCGGTCGTCTCCCGCCCGCATGATCTGAAGGGAGAGGTACCGGTCGCGTTCGTCCTGCTGAAGGCCGGAATCACCCCGTCGGAGGAGATCCGCAAGGAACTGATGGACACGGTCACCAAGGTGATCGGCCCGACCGGACGGCCGGACGAGATCATCTTCGTCGAGGACGTCCCGAAGACCCGCTCCGGAAAGATCATGCGCCGGGTGTTGAAGGCGCTCGTCCGGAATGAGCCGATCGGGGACATCACCACGCTGCAGAACCCGGACAGCGTCGACCATCTGAAGGAGATGGTCGGCTACAAGGGATAAAAGGAGGTCTGGCTTGAGCGACACGAATACGCCGCAGCTCGCTAACGTTGGTGCGTTGGGTTTGGGAGGGTTCGCCCTGTCCACGTTCATCTTGAACATCGTGAACGCCGGCTGGGTGGACGCAAAGACGATCGGGATCGTGATGCCGGTCGCCATGTTCTACGGCGGACTCGCGCAGTTCATGGCCGGGATGTGGGACGTACGCCGGGGCGACACGTTCGGAGCGACCTGTTTCTCCTCGTTCGGGGCGTTCTGGATGGGGCTCGCCACGTTCTTCTTCCTGCGGCTCGCCGGCGTGGCTGGGTTCGTCGACGTCACCCCGGCCGGAGTGGCGGTGGTCATGATCGCGTGGGGGATATTCACGTTCTACGCCACGATCGCCTCGCTGAAACTCGCAAAAGCGGTGACGTGGGTGTTCATCACTCTGACGATCCTGTTCTTCCTGCTTGCGATCGGCGAGTTCGTCCCGATCGTGCACACGATCGCCGGGTACGAGGGAATCCTATGCGCGCTGATCGCGTGGTACACCTCGGCCGGGATCCTGATCAATTCGACCCACGGGCGGACTGTCCTCCCGCTCGGCGAGCGGAAGTAGTGCTCGATTTCAATCAGGCGGGGCGGGTCAATCCGCCCCGCCGTTCAATTTCAGGATGAGATGCGTCCAGCTGCGGATGTAGGTGAACCCAAGGGCCTGCGCGATCTCTCCCAGCGGTTCGTCCCCTTCCTCCACGTACAGGCCTATCTTCTCCTTTCCCAACCTCCGATACCAGCGGTCCGCCTCCGCCAGGATCGGGATCAACCCCGCCTTCCCGCCTGATCGGAGGAGGAGCGGCCGCACCTCCCCCACCTGTTCCCGGTGGATCGCGAACAGGAGCGCGGCGACCGCTGCCCCATCCGGCCCGACAGCGGCCAGCCGCCGCGTCCTGATCCCGAACAGACGTCCGATCGGTCCGAGGTCGTACGGCCGGCCGTGCTGCTCACACCGGCCTCCGAGGTCGCCCGCGCGCAATCGCCGGACGGTGAACTCGGGCTCAGCCGGAAGTTCGAGGGGGAGAAGCCGCTCGTACGCTGCAGTGGAGGAATAGGGAATGAATCCGACCTTCTCCACCAAGTGCTGCGCAATCGCATTGAGCGGCGTGGCATGTGCCTCCACATGACCAGCCTGCCGCAGCCGGTTCACCGCCGTCTCGATCAGGCGGGACGCGATCCCCTGCCCCCGGAACTCAGGGATGACGTACACGCCGGTGAGGGAGGGGCTCTTCCGTCCGACCACCGTGAGACAACCGATCGGCCTCCCCGCGTGGCGGGCGATGAGGACGAACGCCTCATACCCGGCGATTCGCTTCACCGCCCGGAGGGGGGCTCCCCGCGCGCACAGCAGGCCGCGGAGGATGCGGGAGACGAACCCAAGGTCGGTCCCGAGATCGCTGAGCGGGCCTCCGAATCCGGCGCGGAGGAATTCGAGGTAATGTGGAATATCCGCTGTGGTGATGTCATCGATCACGATACCCATAAAACCCAGTCTACGCTGGACGCCGCGGAAGGTCAACGGTTGGAATCCTCTGCCGCGTCGGGTATCCTTTCCTCCACCATGTTGGAGGAGATGTGGGAGCGGCTGTCAGCGGCGCAAGAGAGGATATCACCTTACATCCACCGTACCCCGGTCCTCACCAGCTCCTCGATCGATCGTACCACTGGGTGCACCTGCTTCTTCAAGTGCGAGAACTTCCAACGGACTGGCTCGTTCAAGCTTCGCGGGGCGGTGAACGCGGTCGCAGCCCTTTCTGCAGCCCAGCGGTCCCGCGGAGTCGTCACCCACTCGTCGGGAAATCACGGCCAGGCACTCGCTTTGGCGGCACGGGAGTTCGGAATCCCCGCATACGTGGTCATCCCGGAGAACGCCCCCCGGGTGAAGCTCGTCGCCGCCCGTGACTACGGGGCGAAGGTCGTCACTTGTGCCCCGACCCAACGGGCGCGGGAGGAGACGGCGGCGCGGATCGCGGCGGAGACCGGGGCCGTCCTGATCGACTCCCACGACCATCCCGAGGTGATCGCCGGGCAGGGGACGACAGCACTGGAGCTCATCGAGGAGGTCGGCCCGCTCGACGCGATTATCGTCCCGATCGGCGGCGGGGGGCTTGTCTCCGGGACGGCGGTCGCCGTCCGCCACGTATCACCGAAAACGCGGGTCATCGGGTGCGAACCGGCCGGAGCGGACGACGCCTACCGCGGCATCAGAGAAGGGAGGAGGATCACCGACTTCACCCCGCACACAATCGCCGACGGGCTGCGCACCACGATCGGAGCCCTCAACTTCGAGGTCATCCGGGCCGCGGTCGACGAGATCGTCCGGGTGGCTGACGCGGACATCATCTCTGCCATGCGCCTCATCTGGGCCCGGATGAAGATCATTGTCGAGCCGTCGAGCGCGATCGGGCTCGCTCCGCTCATAACCGGAGCACTCGATCTAACGGGAAAGAGGGTGGGAATCATCCTCACCGGGGGTAATGTCGACCTCGAGCGGTTCTTCGCCGGACTGGCGCCGCTGGATGAGGGATAAGGATATGGGCGAAGCAGGGCTCGAACCTGCGACCTTTCGGATGTGACCCGAACGCTCTCCCAGCTGAGCTATTCGCCCGTTCTTGCTCTATTCTAGCACCGATCTATCCGCCGATCAAGCGTCGAACTCCGCCCCGTTCAGCATCCCGGCGAGGCTCTCCCCTTCCCGCTTGCGCGTGATCTCCACCAGCCCGAGGGGGGTGATGTCGATGAAGTCGGCTGATACCCGGTCCTTGCGCAGCTCCTCCTTGATCGCGTCGATCATCTTCTGGATGTGCTGTTGGGAATCCATGTCCACGAAGTCGATGATGATGATCCCGCTGATCCGCCGCAGTCGCAACTGGCGGGCAATCTCCTTCACCGCCTCCAGGTTCGTGTTCAGGATCGCCGCCTGCTGGGTGCGGTGGCGCACATCACCGCCGGTGTTGACGTCGATCGCGGTCAGGGCTTCGGTCTCGTCGATCACGATGAACCCCCCACCGGCCAGGTTCACCCGCCGCGAGCGCGTCTCCTGGATCTGCTCCTCGATCTTATAGTGCTCGAACAGGGGCGTCTTGCCGGAGTGGACCTTGATCCGGTCCTTGTAGTCCTCCATATGCATGTACTCGAGGAACGAGATGATCTTCTCCCGGAAGAACTCGGAGTCGACGATGACCTCGTGCACATCCGGGAGGAGCCGGTCGCGCAGGATCGATTGCACCAACCCCAGGGTCTTATAGAGGAGCTGCGGGGCGGAGGAACGCTGCGCCGCGGACTCGATCCCGGCCCACGTCTCAGCGAGGAGTTCGTAGTCGCGGGCGAGTTCATCCTCGCTCGCCCACTGGGCGGCGGTGCGGGCGATCATCCCCTCCCCCTCCTTCTTCAACGCGCGTGCGATCCGCCGGAGTTGACGCTGCTTGCGCACCCCCTCGATCCGGCGCGATACCCCGAGGCGATCCTCGGTCGGGAGGTAGACCCAGAACCGGCCGGGGAGGCTGATCTTCGTCGTCCCCTGGGGGTTCTTCGTCCCGATCCCGCCGCGGCGTACCTGGATCACGATGCTCTGCCCAGGCTTCAGCACCTTCTCGATCTGCGCTGCTCCATGCCACGGCTTGAGCCCGTGCTCCTTGAGCACCCGATCGTTTATCTCCCCCTGGGGGAGAAACAGGCTCTTCCGTTCCCCTACGTCCACGAACGCCGCCCCCATCCCGGGGAGGACGTCCTCCACCCGTCCTTTGTAGATGTTCCCAACGATCCGTTCCTGCGTCGGATGCCCGTAGTAGATCTCCATCAACCGGCCGTCCTCGAGGATGGCGACGCGGGTCCGCCGCGCCTTCCCGTCCGGGGAGTCGACCGAGATCAGAATCTGTTTCCCTTTAATTTTGCCACCTTCTTTCCCTCATCGAGTCCTGCGAGTACCTGTGCGAGGGCTACCCCGGTCTCCGGATCGCGGATGTCGGGCGCGATCTCCAGGAGCGGGATCAATACGAATCTCCGGTTGAGCATGCGCGGGTGAGGGATCACGAGCTCGGGCTCGTGCACGACCATCCCCTTGTACAGGATGACGTCGATGTCGAGGACGCGGGGGCCGAAGCGCACCGTCTCCCGCCGTCCGGCAGCCCGTTCGATCCGCTTGCACGCGGCGAGCAGGGCACGTGGAGGGAGGGAGGTCCTTCCAGCGACCACCTGATTCAGGAACCACGGCTGGTCCTCCAACTCCACCGGTTCGGTCTCGTAGAGCGATGACCGCCGTACGATCTCCACCCCGGCCTCCTTCAGGCCGGATATCCCAAACTCCAAGTTGGCCTTTCGATCACCGAGGTTGGAGCCAAGACAGAAATAGACGAGCTCTTCGTCTAACCCCGCTCCTTCGTGATCTCGCAGGCTACCCATATCCCCTTCCTCAGCCCGGGCGGGGCAAGCTTGCTCACCCGCACGGTCAACCGGCCTATCCCGAGAAAGCGGTGCAGGAGCTCGTCCGCGATCGCACCAGCGAAGGACTCGATGAGCTTAAATCTCTTACTCTCATTAACATCGCGGACCGCCTCCACCACCTTCGTGTAGTCGATGCTGTCTTCCAATCGGTCGGTCTCTACCGCCGTCTCCAGGCCCCCTTCGATCTCGAGGTCGATCCGGAACCGATTCCCCGTTCTTTGTTCCTCCGGATATACGCCGTGAAATCCGGTAAGTTCGATCCCGGAGACCGTGAGCGTTACCGTCGTGGGCTTTGCACTCATCAATTGCTGTTCTCCACCGCGATCAGGCTGATGTCACCGATCTGCAGGAACAGCCCGGAGAGGGCGTTCAGGAACGCCAAGCGGTTGTTCCTGACCGCGGCGTCCTCGTCCATTACCAATACCTCATCGAAATAACGGTCGATCGGTCCCTTGAGCGCAAGGAGGCGCGTCAGCGCCCCGGAGTAGTCCCCGGCCGCGATCTCGCGGGAGATCTCCCCCTCCGCCTTCAGGTACTCCCGCCAGAGCGCCCGCTCTGCCTCGTTCGTGAACAGGGAGGGGTCGAAGTCGGTTCGGGCCACCGATCGGGTGATGTTGCGGACGCGGGTGAAACCGAGCTTGAGGGCGGCGAAATCCTCGCTTTCCTTCGCGTCTGCCAGCGCCTTCCCTCGCAGGTACGCGCGGTGGAAGTTTCCGATCCCACCCGCGCTGACCGCCTGCACCACATCGGGAGGGATCCCGTAGCGCTGACGCAAGACCTGCCCGGCCCGGTCGGAGATGAACGCGATGACATCGGATAACTCCGCCTTCTGCTCGATCGCGGCGTAGGAATCCTTTATCTCTCCGACGAGCGCGATGAAGTCGAGGTCGACTCTCTTCTCCACCGCGATCCGCACGAGCGCGTTCGCCTGACGCTTGATCCCGTAGGGGTCACGCGACCCCTTCGGGGCCTCGCCGACGAGGAGCGCCCCGACGATCGTGTCCAGCTTGTCCGCCAGTCCTATCGTGATTCCAACCGGGCTCTCCGGGAGAGGGTCATCGGACGCGCGCGGGAGATAGTGCTCCCCGATCGCACGTGCCACCTCCTCCGGTTCGCCATCAAGGCGAGCGTAGATCGCGCCAGCCGTCCCCTCCAACTCGGGGAACGCCTTCACCAGCTCGGTGACGAGGTCGGCCTTGCACAGGAACGCCGCGCGGTCGACCGCAGCCGCCGGAGCTCCGACCGCCGTGGCGATCAGTCCGGCGATCGCCCTGATCCGCTCCACCTTGTCCCACACCGAGCCGAGGCGGACGTCGTAGATCACGCTCCTCAGCTCCCGTACCCGATCGGCAAGTGGACGGGCACGATCCTTCTCGAAGAAGAAGCGCGAGTCGCGCAACCGAGCGCGGACCACCCGCTCGAATCCGGCGCGCACGATCCCCTTCTCGTCGGGGAGCCCGTCGCGGAACCCCATGAAGTACGGGGTGGTCCCGTCGGAAAGTACGAACGGGACGAACTTTCCCTCCTCGTGCAGCGTCGCCTGCACGACCTCGGCCGGGAGGTCGAGGAACTCCTCCGGGACATGTCCGATCACCGGGACCGGATGCTCAGCTCCGTTAACGATGCGGGAGAGGAGGACCGAATCGATGAGATAGTCACCGCCCCGGGTCGCCGCTGCCTCCTTGAGCGCCTGGATGACCGTCTCCTCCCGCTCCTTTGGGTCGACGATCACGAGGGCCGCGGCGAGGACGGCCGTGTAGTCGGAGGCACGTTGAATCTCCATGGACTGGGAGGCGATGAATCGATGCCCGCGCGTGGTCCGTCCCGCGGTCAGGTGACCGAGCTGCACCGGCACCACGGCATCCCCGTACAGACATACGAGCCAGCGGATCGGGCGGATGAAGGCCAGCCCGGAGTCGTCCCAGCGCATCGACTTGCTCGGGCGGAGCCGGCGCACGCATTCGGACAGGATCCCAGGGAGAAGCTCCACCGTCTCCCGCCCGGGGACGGTACGGCGCAGATAGAGGTAGGACTTCCCTCCGACCTGGCGTGTCTCCAGGTCGTCCACCGTCGCCCCCTGTGCCTTGGCGAACCCGATCGCCGCCTGGGTCGGGCTTCCGGACGCGTCGAACGCAACCGCGGCTGGCGGCCCCTTCACCTCTTCGACGCGGTCGGCCTGACGCGCGGCGAGGTCGTGGACGATGATCGCGATCCGCCGCGGGGTGTAGTAGAGCTCGATCGGGCCATGGGTGAGTCCATGCGCGGTGAGATCCGCCTCCACCCCGGCTCGCAGTCCCTCACCGAGGCGCGGGATCTCGAGCGCGGGCATCTCCTCGGTTCCAAGCTCGAACAACAGGTCAGGCATCTTCCCTCTTTTCCATGTATGCCTTCGCGCATCCGACGGCGAGGGCACGGATGCGGGCGATGTAGCTCTCCCGCTCGGTCACGCTGATCGCCCCGCGCGCGTCCAGGATGTTGAACAGGTGCGAGCACTTGAGGGCGTAGTCGTACGCCGGGTAGACGAGCCCGGCCGCGAGGTTGTCCCGGCACTCGTCGGAGCAGAGCCGGAACATCTCCTGGATCCGCTCGACGTTCGCCCGTTCAAAGTTGTAGACCGAGAACTCCCGCTCCTTGTCCCGCCACAGCGTCCCGTAGCGGACGTCCTCGTTCCAGTCGAGTTCGAACGCGCTCTCCTTCCCCTGGAGGAGGAGGGCGATCCGCTCCAGCCCGTAGGTGAGCTCGGCCGAGATCGGGTCGAGCGGGATCCCGCCCATCTGCTGGAAGTAGGTGAACTGGGTGATCTCCATCTCGTCGAGCCACACCTGCCATCCGACTCCCCACGCGGCCAGGGTCGGCGATTCCCAATCGTCCTCGGCGAACTTGACGTCGTGGTCGGCCAGTCGCAGCCCGAGCTCCTCTAAACTCGCGAGGTAGACCTCCTGCACGTCGGCCGGGGCCGGCTTCAGGATCACCTGATACTGGTGATGAAGCCGAAACCGGACCGGGTTCTCGCCGTAACGGCCGTCGGTCGGCCGCCGGCTCGGCTCGACGTATCCGACCCGCCACGGGTCCGGGCCGAGGGTCCCGAAGAACGTGGCCGGGTTGAACGTCCCTGCCCCGGTCTCGACGTCGTACGGGTTCAAGATCAGGCACCCCCGCGCGCGCCAGTAATCGTGCAGCTTAAGGACGATCGACTGGAAGTCCATTATCCCTTGACCGCTTCTTCCTTCGCCATCTCGGCGAGCTTGGCGAACGTCTCGGCGTCCCGCACCGCGATGTCGGCGAGCATCTTCCGATTCAGTCCGACTTTGCGCCGCTCCAGCCCCCCCATGAATTCGGAGTAGGAGAGACCGTGCTGGCGCGCCGCCGCGCCGATGCGGGTGATCCACAACCGGCGAAAGTCGCGCTTGCGCCGCCGCCGGTCGATGTAGCTGTTCCGCATCGCCTTCATCACCGACTGTTTGGCGATCCGGTGTGACGTCCCGCGCTTACCCTTGAATCCCTTGGCGAGCCGCATGATCTTCCGGCGGCTCTCTAGTCTCTTGTTACCTCCCCGTGCACGTGGCATCTTTCTCCTCCGTTAGGTTTGAATCATCCGCTTGATCCGCTTCGCCGGCCTGCCGGTGAGCTCCTTGGCATGGCGCGCCTGGCGCTTCGACTTCGGCCGCTTCTTTATGTTCTTGTGGAAGTAGTTCGACATGTGATGCAGAACCTTCCCGCTCTTCAGTATCTTGAACCGCTTCTTCGCGGCCCGATGTGTCTTCTGCTTCGGCATTCTCGCCTCCTTATTGTCCTTGGCGGGTCTGGGTCGGAACGAGGAGCATCTGCAGGACCTTCCCCTTCGCCTTCGGGGGCTGGTCCACCCGCGCGATGTCGCTCACCTCGGCGGCGACCCGCTTGAGCAGGTCCTGCCCCCGCGACATGTGCACGATCTCCCGCCCGCGGAAGAAGATGCTCACCCGCACCATATCCCCCTTGGTGAGGAACTCGCGTACCCGCCTCATCTTCGTCTGAAAATCGTGTTCTCCGATCTTGATCGTAAACTTCATCTCCTTCAACCGGGAACGGTGCTTCTGCTTGCGCTCGCGCTTCGCCTGCTGATAGTAGTATTTCCCGTAATCGACGATCTTACACACCACCGGAGTCGCTTGCCTGGCGACCTCCACCAGGTCGAGCCCCCGCTCCTTAGCCAGAGCGAGCGCCTGCTCTGTCGGCATGACCCCGAGATTGTTCCCGTTCTCGTCGATGACGCGGATCTCGGGTTCCCTGATCCGCTCGTTGACGCGTAGTGTCTCCTTTATCCTTACCTCCTCCTTATGTGAGTGCTGTTGTTAGTTCCCGATACAACCCGTGTTCCTTGATATAATCCGCCACCGCCGGAGGGACGTAGCTTTCGTATCCCCTCCCCTCCCGCACCGCCTCCCGCACCCAGGTGGAGGATAGATCGACCTCCTCCATGTCGAGGAAGTGGATCTCGGCCCGATCGAACGGCGGGGCGGAGAATATCCGCATATCCACCCCGGCACGCGGAGCGACGATGAACGGGACGCTCGCAAGGAGCGCTTCCGGTTCCTTCCACGTCTCGATCTGGGAGAGCAGGTCCGCCCCCACGATGAAACACAGTCCCTCCGGATGCTCCCCCTTCATGGCCCGGATCGTGTCGATCGTATAGGACGGCCCCGCCCGATCGATCTCGATCCGGGAGACGGAGAACCGCGGCCGGCCAGCAATCGCCCGCCGCACCATCTCGTAACGGTCTTCCTTGTTCACCCCATCGGCGACCTCCTTGTGCGGCGGGATCCCACACGGGACGAAAATTACTTCCCGCAGCCCGAACTGGGAAAGGGCCTTTTCCGCTACGAGGAGGTGGGCGTTGTGCAACGGGTTGAACGTCCCCCCGAACAGCCCGGTCTTACCTTCTAAGCTCAAATTCCACGTCTCCTATCCGCACGAGATCCCCGTCCGCGCACCCGAGGCGGTGCAGCTCGCGCATTACGCCCATCCGTTCCAGGCGCTCGCTCAGGTACTCCCAGGCATCGCGGCTGTCGAGGACCAACTTCTTCACCAGCTTCTCCACCTCGGCCCCGCGAACGGCAAACGCCTCCCCCTCCCGCTCGATCCTGAAACCGGTCTCCCCATGATAGCGGTACACACGACGGCGGACCACCGGCGCGGGCGGGGCATCGGATTTCTCGCGCAGTGCCTCCAGGCGGGCGAACGTACGCCGCACCAGGGCCTGCACCCCGGCTCCGGTCGCCACCGAGATCGGATGGAGCTCGACCCCGATCTCTGCGAACCGGGCTACTGCTCTATCAATCGCGGATTCTTCGATCAGGTCCGCTTTATTTCCGACCACGATCTGGGGCCGTGTCGCAAGCGAAGCGGAGAACTCCCGCAGCTCGGAGTTGATCCGGGCATAATCGGAGAGGGGATCGCGCCCCTCCAGTCCGGCTAGATCGACCATATGGATCAGAAGGCGCGTCCGTTCCACATGGCGGAGGAACTTGTCCCCCAACCCCTTGCCGGCGTGCGCCCCATCGATCAGCCCGGGGATGTCGACCGCCACAAACTGGTGGACCCCGTCCACATCCACTACTCCCAGGTTAGGGACGAGCGTGGTGAACGGGTAATCGGCTACCTTCGCCTTCTTCCCCGAGATGCGCGAGATCAGGCTCGACTTTCCCACGTTCGGATAGCCGATGATCCCCACGTCGGCGATCAGCTTCAGCTCGAGGAGAAGGGTCTTCCGTTCTCCCTTCAATCCACGCTCGCAGATGCGCGGCGCCTGACGGACCGAGGTGGTGAAGCTCCGGTTTCCCCGCCCCCCTTCCCCGCCGCGGGCGAGGACAACCTCCTCCCCAGGTGTGGTCAGGTCGGCGATCACCTCGCCGGTCGCAAGGTCACGCACCACAGTCCCCACCGGGACCTCGATGACCGTATCCTTGCCGCGTGCCCCCTGGCGCAGGTTGCGTCCGCCCGGGGCTCCGTCCCCGCCGCGGAACGTCGGTTCGTTGCGGAATGAGTAGAGGGTGGACATACGGAGCGAGGCGCGCATCACCACGTCCCCGCCCGGACCGCCGTTTCCCCCATCCGGACCGCCGCGTGGGTTGTGGCGGTTGGAGATGAAGCTGATTATCCCGTCTCCACCGCGACCGCCCTGGACCCGAATCTTTGCTTCGTCGAGGAACATCAGCTGCTAGAGGGGGCGGCCATCGGGGGGCGCTACGCCTCCCGCGTCGGCAGGACGCTCACGTAAGTCTTCTTGTGCCCTTCGAAGTGGACATAACCCGGAGCGGTGGCGTAGATCGTGAAATCCCGTCCCAGGCCGACGTTCTTCCCCAGGCCGTACTTGGTCCCGCGCTGGCGGACGATGATCGTCCCCGCGTTCACCCACTCACCACCGAACCGCTTCACGCCCAGGCGCTTACCCGGACTGTCGTGGACGTTGGAAGTGGAGCCAGTGCTCGTCTTATGTGCCATCAGTAATCCTCCATCAAACCTTTACCCCTAGGGTCGCTTCGTGTACCGCGAGCTCGTCCGGAAAATCCTGTGCCAGGAGCTTCAGCCCTCTGACGACCGTCTCCATCACCGCATCGATCTCCCGGTTGAGGAGGGGATCGCTCCGGTCGACGATCAGCCGAACCGCGTCCGTCGCGGTGAGGGCCGGGGACAGGCGCAGGTACTCGGAGAGCGTTTCCTCCGCCGCGCGCAGGAGGTACATCCCGGTCCGCGCCGCTGGGGTCGAATCCTCCAATCCTTCCCCGATCAGGGCGGCGATCCGCCCCTGTTCATCCCGCTGGACTATGATCTCCCCCATGTTCTCTCCTATGCCTCGATCGCGGTGATCCGGGTCCGCATGTAGGGCTGGCGATGCCCCTTCTTGCGGCGGTAACCCTTCTTGGACTTATAGCGGAAGACCACGATCTTGTCGCCGCGCCCTTCCTCCTTCACCTCGCCCTTGACCGCCGCGCCGGAGAGGTAGGGATTCCCCACCTTAACCCCGTCATCGGTCACGACCATGAGAACCTTGTCGAACGTGACCGGCTCACCGGGATTGACCCCGTCGAGCCGCTCGTGTTCGAGGAGCATCCCCGGTTCAACGCGGTACTGCTTTCCGCCCGTTTCAATCACAGCATACATACCAAAACACCTCAATCAAAACTGATTTTAGCGATACCGATTTCCCTTTTCAATAGGGCTAGCCGATTCGCGTCCCCGGAGGGACATCCTTGTCCGGAGAAAGGAGGGCGATTTCATCCCCCTTCGCCGCAAGGAGCATACACTCGGATTTTACCCCCTTGATGGTGGTCGGGGCAAGGTTCGCCACCACCGCGACCCTCCGCCCGATCAGGGCGTCATGGGGATATTCCCGACGCAGCCCGGCGACGCTCGTCCTGAGATCTCCTCCGACGTCGATCGTAAGCCGGTAGAGACGGTCCGTCCCCGGAATCGGGACCGCCGCCCGGATCTCCCCGATCCGCAGGTCGAGCCTCTCAAACTCCTCGAACGGCACTCTTCTCTCTCCCTTGCCTACTCCCTCGATCCGCGATTTCACCTGCGCTATCTCTATCCTTTCCAGCAGAACGCGCCGCTCCGTGATCTCACGGCCGCCGTCCGGGGAATCGATCTCTTCCCACTTCGGGGCACCGATCCCCATCGCCTGCAGGACATCCGCAGCGAATTTGGGGACGAACGGATAGAGCATCACCGCTATTCCCTTCACCAGGTGAAACGCGCTTCCGACCGCGACAGCATCGCCCGTCTCCCACGGGGCCTTGCGCTGGAAGTACTCGTTCCCGAAGACAGCGAGCCCGGCCGCCTCGTGCAGGGCGCGGGAGAGGGATCCATCCGCGAACGCCTTCTCATATACCGTTTTTCCCTGTTCAAGGCGCGCCGCGATCTCGGGATCGAGCGACTCGTCCGGTACAACGCGGGAATAACGGGTCTGAATGAACGACAGGACTCGGTTGATGAGGTTGGCGATGTTCGAGATCAATATCCCGTTGATCGACTTATCGAGCTCCTCGAACGAGAAGTTGACGTCGCGCCCCTCCGGGCGGTTGTACAGGAGGTAAAACCGCCAATACTCAGGATCTAGGACCTCGAGGGCGTCATCGCAGTAGAGCCCGATCCCGCGTGACTTGGAGAACGACTGGCCTCCGATCCAGTTCAGGTACTCGGTCGCTGCGATCTGATCCGGGAGGTGATACCCCTGGCCGGAGGCGATCAACTGGCCAGGGAAGATCAGGGTGTGGAACGGGATGTTGTCCTTGCCGATCGCGTAGACCTGATGGACGTCGTCCCCGAACCAGAACTCCTTCCACTGCTCATCCCCGTTGAAGTGCTCGATCACCGCCGAGACGTAGCCGAGGGCGGCCTCGCCCCACACGTAGATCACCTTCCCCTCCGCCCCGGCGAACGGGGCCGGGATCCCCCAGGAGATATCGCGCGTCATCGCCCGCGGCCGCAGTCCGTCGGCGATCATCCGTTCGGTGAACAGTTTTACGTTCCCCTGAAAGTTCCGCGACCGCACGTACTCCAGCAGCTTGGGGGAGAGCTTCTCGAGGTCGAGGTACCAGTGCTTGGTCGGCCGGAATTCGATGTCGCTCTTCCCGCAGAAGCTACACACCGGGTTCACCAGCTCCTCCGGCTCGAGGATCGCCCCGCAGGAGTCGCACTGGTTCCCCAGCGCGTGGGGGTAACCGCAGTGGGGACAGGTCCCGGTGATGAACCGATCAGCGAGGAATATCTTGCAGTTGCGGCAATAGGCACGGCGTTCTTCTTGGGTGACGATATAGCCGTTGCGCTCCATCTGGAGATAGATCTCCTGCACAAATTTCTTGTGCACCGGCGATTCCGTCGTCGTATAGTTATCGAATTCGATTCCGAACCCGTTGATCACCTCTACGATCTTCTCATGGTTGCGGGCGGCGAGCTCCCCCGGGGAGATCCCGAGCTGCCGGGCCTCGTACTCGATTCGCGTCCCGTGTGCATCGCTTCCGGAAACGTACAGCACGTCTTTACCGCGCATCCGCCAGTAGCGGGTGAAGACGTCTCCGGAAAGGAGAGATGAGACGAGGTTCCCGAGGTGAGGGACCCCGGAGGCGTACGGCCAGGCACTGCACACGAGAACGCGTTTCTTATCCATCACCAACTCCTCTCCCATCGGAATGGGTCGATTATACCCGGCCCCCCTTCCCGTGCCAATTCAGGAGTTGTCTTCCTCCGTCGGGCCGGGTAACCTGGTCTGCAGCATGAATCAGAAGATCGACGTTATAGTGAAGGCGTTCGGCGGGCTGCGGGCCCATATCGACCAGTTTCCGCTTCGGGTCGAGCTTCCCGCCGGGGCGCGGTTAGCCGACCTCCTCTCCCGGTTGGCGGAGGACCAACCGGCCCTCTACTCCGAGCTTCGGGACGGCCTTGCCCGCGGTTACGTGAACATCCTCATCGATGGGAGGAACGCCCGCTTCCTCGCTGGGCTCGACACGGAGCTCAAAGACGGGGCGAGCGTCGCATTCATCCCTCCGGTCGGCGGGGGATGAACGCAGGGTCTAGGAATCCCCGCTATCCGCGTCTGTTCCAGCACGCCCTTCCCCATATCGATAGGGCATGCATCTGCTCCGGAGCGAGAGATCAATAAGCGGTCGGAGTCTCCCCGTGGAAAAAGTGGAGGAATTCTGCTAGGATAAGAAATCCGGATATTCAGGCGGCCGTGCCGCCAACTACAACGAAGGGGT